>JACQEJ010000045.1 GCA_016200645.1 Deltaproteobacteria bacterium
AATGAAGCAATCCCGTATCAGAAGCCCTGTATCATCTATTGCGGAGACCATTCGGTGATACAATCTTGGGCTGGAAAATGAAAAGAAAAATCCACCCGGTTTTAAAACCCTTAAAATCTGTTTGGAAATTTTGTAATACCACTCATAAAAGTTTTTTCCTTGCTCCCTGTCAAATTTCATTCCGGCTGGCAATGATTTGATAACATGATGATATTTCGTGCTTGCCACTTTCTTCTCATCCCACCTGTCATCCATCTTGTCTAAAAAATACGGTGGGTCGGTCAAAACCAGGTCAATGCTATTGTTATCAAACATAGACAACACTCGCAATGAATCACCATGAATTATATTATTCAAATATTCACCATTCATTGGGGTCTTGTCCTTTAAATTCGTTATATAAAATTTTGTATATGCCTCTTTTTACCTTTTCATTACACTTTTTAATTACTGCCGGTTTTGCAATCCCTCTAACCCTTCCTCTTTCATCAAATACCCAAAAGTCTCTGTATGCGCGATTACATTTTTGACATTGAGGAATTATGTTTCCTTCAACTAACAGCTTGAACGGCTCAATATGTGCCTCCTAAATTTTTATAAACTCGTAAACCTGTTCTATTCTATCCACATTTTCAAATATCTTGCCAATAGGCTTAAACCCCATATCTTTATATTCATTTCCATAGTAAAACAACATATCTTGTGTCAAATCCTCAAGTAGATTTATAGAAAACAAGACATTCCTTGTATCTTCAATGGGAGATAAATTTTTGCTTGTTTTATATGACCCATCATCCATCTTACAACTTTTTATCTTTTGTTTTACAGATTTTATAAAACTGACAAGCGATTGAAGTTCTGTTTTACTGAGAGAGGTCTTTGAGTATAAAAAATCTACGCTATAAAGTATTTGATAAAGTTCTTCAGAGGTGATGTTATTATTAAAAAAGTGAAGGACATAGACAATCCACATATTAATATTTAGGGGGGCTTTGCTGATATTATCCAGAATAAAACATACCTTAAAAAAACTGTCCAATGACTTTGGCAGGATTTGAACTATTTTTTCTTCATCAACAACTTTTTGTAAAAGGGAAGAAAACTCTTCTTTTATATTTTCAATCTTTTGATGTTGAAAATCCAGAATATAATTTTTAATGTTTATAATAGACCAGATATTTTCTAATGCTTTATCATCTCTTAATTGGGTCTTCAGACTATCACTGCTTATTGCATATACTTCCCTGCTTCCCCATGCTGCAGCTACCTTTTCTGCGCCAGTTTTTATTATCCATTCAGGTGATAATATGGCATATTTTGATGTTGATTTTATAAGGTATAGAAATTTTAAATTTTCCTTTGGGATTCGGTTTTTCTCATTTCTCTTTTTGATTCCTACCTTTGATCTTTTAAAGTCATAGTAATCCATCTCCTCATTTGCATATTGAAGTTCGAAAAATATATCCTCGGAATTGAGTCCCTTTACAACATAATCAGGCTCTTGGGTTACGCCACCACCTCTTAAAAACCACAAAAATCTGTCGCCGCCATATTTTTCAACAAGTATGTCCTTTTTGCTATAAGTTTTTCTCAGTAAAGTTTCGAGCCATTCTCTGACCTCTAATTCGGCAATTGCCTTTCTTTTCATATCCCTTCGGTATTCGAGATATGTCCTTGACTTTATATCGCTTGACTGCGCATAGGTAGTTTTTGCATCAAGTTTCATATTAATTCCAATTCAGGCTGGATTTGACTCAAATTTTCATCAATAATCTTTTCAAAATCTCTATTTATTTCGTAACCAATACCATTCCTTCCTAATGTAGCAGCAGCCTTAAAGGTTGTGCCTGAACCGAGAAACGGGTCAATTATGGTTTCTGTTAGATAACTATATGCCTTAATCAACCTGTAAGGCAGTTCCACTGCATACGGCGCCTTATGCCTTCTCCCGTTACCACTTTTTTCAGGTTTCATCAACCAGACATCCGTATTTTTAAGGGAAAGCCAGAAATCTTTAGTAATCTTAGATTTCTCTTTTATAGCCTTTGATAGATGTTTATATTTCTCAATACCTTTTGGATTCGGTTTTTCAAATTCCAGTATAAACTCATGCATATTGTTTATAAGAATCCCCCCCGGATATGGATATGTCCCAAAATGCGCTCTAACACCATTGGTCTTATGCCATATAATATCACGCTTAAATACAAACCCAATCTTTTCACAATTATCAATGGTTTTACCAACAAGGTTGAGCATTTTAAAACTTATACCCACCTTTATTGGAAGGTTCATTATATTTATAAATATCTTTCTACCAGGCTGAATGACCCTAAACACCTCTCTCCATACCTTGCCTATCTCCTCAAACCATAAATCAATATCACTGATATTGCCAAGGTCTTTACCTGAATAATCTTTACTGTATTCCTTTGCATTAAAATATGGCGGCGATGTAACCATCAGATGAACTGAATCATCCTTGATATTGCTCATATCCCTGCTGTCAGAAAAATATACCATCTGAATAGTATTATTTATCTTATATTCCTTCTGAAAAATATAATCAGGCAAAGACTCTTTTACCTTTGGGATTTTTCGTAATGCCTTTGAACTGCACTCATTTTTTGTATAACATTTTTGCACATTCACCTCTCTCAATTGCTCGTTGTTTTAAGTTAACTTTGGTAACTTAACGCCATGCTTTTTAAAATATTTTTCATGGTAGTCTTGAATGATTTGATATACTTCTTCAATCTCTCTATCTGTCATATAAAATCCTTTAATTGGTCTTCAGTCTGAAGTCTGTATTCCTTCAATTTCGTATGAACCGCCCCTTCAGGTGTCAGCCTGCTCTGAAAGAGACAGAGGCTGCTCCCAAGCGTAAGATGCGGTTTAAAAGGTCTATCCTCCTTTTTAAAGCCAAGAGCTGTAAGGCCATTCTCAAGATTATCGTAAAGATGGGATAAGTTTTTATCATCTTCTACGCCAACCCATAATACCCGTGGATTATCTATTGTCGGAAAGCCTCCAACTCCCTTGACAGATATATCAAAGCTGCGGCTTTGTGCAGCCGCGTCTTCCAGCAATCTTGCTATACTATCTACCTTATCAGCCTCTATATCGCCTAGAAATTTTATTGTAAGGTGGACATTTTCCGGTTTTACCCATGCCCCCACACCAAAATCTTTGGTGTGGGGGCATGCCGCCTTATTAGTTCCGTCTTTTAATTCATTCTGAATTTTTTTCAGACCATCAATTATCTTTGCAGGCAGCTCTATGGCAATGAATGCCCTTATAGTTTTTTGTTCTTGCATATTTTGGATCAAGGCAACCATGTTGCCGTTCAGACGCCGACACGGTCGGCTTGCTCCAAAAATTCCTTCAACATCTTGAGCGCCTTGTTTGACGCAGCGAGTTTTATGGCCTGCCTTTTCCCTTTAAATAAAAACCTGCGGCATTCTTCGCTTTTTTTATCCGATATGGCTATAAATACTGTTCCCGGAGGTTCTAGCTTGCTCCCCCCTGTCGGGCCGGCTATTCCCGTTATTGCCATGCCGATGTCGCAGCCTAATCTTCTTTTTGCCCCTCGTGCCATTGCCATAGCTGTTTTCTTGCTTACAGCGCCAAACTTTTTCAATATTTCTTTTGACACGTCTAATAGAGCTTTCTTTAAATCATTGTGGTATGCAATAACCCCGCCTCTAAAATATGCGGAACTTCCTGACACATTTGTTATTTTGTGGCACAAAAGGCCTCCGGTGCATGATTCTGCAACAGAAAGCGTAAGATGATAATTCTTCAGCAGTTTGGCTACGGTTTCCTCTGTTCTCTCCCTTCGTTTCTTCATAGATAGCTCATAGTTGAAGAACCCCGCAGCATTTTCCATCACAAAGGCTGATAATTTTATGAAACTCCGCAATGGAAAGTGGCGCGGGGATTGCGGCGAGCATGCCGTTCATGGCTCATAGTCTTTGCTATCGGCTATCAGCTATCAGCCATCAGCCATGAGCTAATAAGTCGAAAGGCTATATTTGCGTATACGCCTGCCGCCACATCATCCAGCACAATCCCAAATCCATTGTCAATCTTTTTGTCTATTGTCCCGATCGGGAAGGGTTTTACTATATCAAAAAATCTGAATAAGAGAAATACAATAATCACATTCAGCGCGCCAAATGGTATTAAAAACATAGCGGTTATGAAGCCCATAACCTCATCGCATACTATCTGGCCGGGGTCTTTTTTATCAAAATATTTTTTTGCAACGGTAGCTGCCCACAGGGCAATCAAAAAAACAGCCAGAGAGGCCATTCCGTATGTTAAGAGGGTTGTTGATGATAAGAAAAAGCAGATAATTAAACCAAGCAGACTCCCCAGTGTCCCCGGCGCATAAGGAGAATAACCTATATACATCCCGGTTGCAAGGAATATGGCAATACAGTCTAAAAGCCTACGAGTCGTTAGTCTAACAGTAAAACTTTTAGGCTTGTAGTCTAACAACTTGTAGACTGTTTTTAGAATATAAACCTCCTCATACTGACATTTGCGAGTATGCCTGCGCCAATCATTGTAGTGAGAAGAAAAGAGCCGCCGTAACTCATAAATGGCAGCGGAACTCCCACCACCGGGAGCATCCCTGTCACCATGCCTATATTGATTACCGTATGCCACAAAAACATGAATGAGACTCCGAATGCAAGAAAGGTCCCAAGCCTGTCTTTTGCATTTTGCGCTATATGCAGCCCCCAGAGTATGAGGATGAAATATAAGGTCAGGACTATGAAGGAACCGGCAAATCCCCACTCTTCCGCCAGCACCGAGAATATAAAGTCTGTATGATGCTCGGGAAGAAATCTTAACTGCCCCTGAGTGCCATGGGTAAAACCGTTTCCCATGACGCCTCCCGAGCCGATAGCTATCTTTGATTGCAGTATATGATATCCTGTGCCTAAAGGATCCATGGTCGGGTCCAGAAAGCTCATTAAACGGGCCTTTTGATAATCCTTAAGAAAATGCCATCCGAGAGGTATTGAGGGTAAAGATACCGCTGTAATGCCGAGAAGCGTTTTCCAGCGCACCTTTGCAAAGACGACCATGGACGCAAAGATAAAAAATATGAGGATCGCTGTTCCCATGTCTGGCTGCCTGGCAATGAGGATAAACGGGACAAAAACAAGAATAGAGGGCAATATCAAATCCTTGAGAGACAACCCTTTTGCAGGAATCTTTACGGTATTAAAATATTTAGCCAGGATGATTATGATGGCAATCTTTGCAAATTCTGACGGTTGAAATGACACAAAGCCTGTATTGAGCCATCGGGTGGCGCCTGCGCTCGTGCGTCCAAAGAGGATGGTTGCAACCAGAAGGAAGACGGATGCGCCGTAGATGTGGTATGCAAATCCTTCCAGATGGATATAGTTGATAAAGGTTATGATGAGCATGCAGGCGATGCCAATGAAGAGCCATACAAGCTGTTTTGTGTAAAAGGCGGCGGCGCCGTCCGTGAGGGTGGCGCTGTAGATATTGATAATGCCGATAACAGACAAAACAATTGTCAAAAAAAAGACAACCCAGTCAAAATGTAAAAGCAGTCTTCTGTCAATCATTGCTCTCCGGCTCCTCTGTTTTTGTGGCAATTGCTGTGTCTGCTTCAGGTGTTTGCATTTCTGTTTCCTGACCCCCGATAGACCTGTCCCCGAAGGTTTTAACCTGGGATGCATTCGTGGGCAGGCTTTTGACTCCTGACTTTTTGAGATATGCCTGGATAACCTCGCGGGCAACAGGTATGGCAGCCTCTGCGCCAAAGCCGCCATGTTCCACAATGACTGCTACGGCTATCTCCGGATTTTCTGCGGGCGCAAAACCTACAAACCACGCATGGTCCCGCTGCTCATACGGAAAGTCTTTCGGCTTTTTCCTTGGCAGATTTTCCTTAAGCCTCACTACCTGGGCTGTCCCTGTCTTGCCGGCAACGGATATGCCCGGTAACTGTGCGCTCATCCCGGTTCCGCCATCCTCATTGACTACCCCTTTTAAGGCGCTCTGAAGTAATTTGAGATTCGAAGGTGATACAGGAACCCTTCCTATTTCCTGCGGAGTAAATCTCCTTACGATCTCTCCTGCCTGTGTTTCCACCATATCAATCAGTTGAGGCAGATATAGTTTGCCGCCGTTTGCAATAGCAGCGTATGCATTGAGCATCTGCAGAGGTGTGGCTATGAGGTAACCCTGGCCAACGGATACGGATATGGTGTCGCCTTCATACCATTTTGCGCCATAGGTATCCTTTTTCCATTTACCGGACGGCACCAGTCCCGCTTTCTCATTGATGAGATGAATGCCTGTTTTTCTCCCCAGGCCAAAACCCTTTGCATAATATGCAAGACGGTCTATCCCCACCTTTAAACCGACCTGATAAAAGAAGGTATCCGACGATTCTACAATCGCCCTGTGCAGATCTATGATGCCGTGCCCTCCCGGCTTCCAATCTCTAAACTCTTTATTGCCGAACCAAAACGATTCACCCGCATATATCTTTGTTGACGGGGTAATAACGCCGTCTTCAAGCGCCGCTGCCGCAGTTATCAGCTTGAAGGTGGATGCCGGCGGATATTGCCCCTGAGTGAATTTGGTTTCCATGACGCGGAAGGGATTAGAAATAATATTTTTCCACTGCTCCTTATCAATGCCGGATGCAAAGAGATTCGGGTCAAAAGACGGGCTGCTGACCGCAGCAAGTATTTTGCCGTTCTGAGGGTCCATGGCAATTACAGCTCCGACCTTGTCTTTCATTGCCCGGCTTGCCGCCAGTTGAGTATCCATATCTATCGTCAGGTAGACACGGTATCCCTGGGCTGGGGTTATTTTTTTGAGAAGCCTTATCTCCCTTCCCACGGCATCTACTTCTATCTGTCTGCCGCCGCCTATGCCCCGCAGATATTTTTCCAATTGATATTCAATCCCATACTTGCCGATAAAATCGCCGGGCATATAATTGACCTGTTTTAATTTTTTGATTTGCTGTTCGTCTATTTCTCCGAGATATCCGATGATATGAGAAGCGGCGTCGCCAAAAGGATATACCCGTCTTGGCTCTATTTCCAGCGCTATGCCGGGTATATCCAGTCTGAATGTTTCAACCCGCGCTATCTCTTCCCATGTCAAATCATCTTTGACTTTTATTGCCTGAAATGACGGCCTCTCTTTTGCCTGATTTATCTTGAATTCAATATCCTCCTCCGGAATATCAATAATATTGGGTAGAATTTTTTTAATCTTTGTCCAATCTTTCACATCTTCCGGGATTATTGCCAGATGGAAGGCCGGCCTGTTTTCTACTATTGTCTTGCCTGTCCTGTCCATGATGAGTCCACGCGGGGCTATTGTTCTTATCAACCTTATCCGGTTATTCTCGGATAATTCCTTAAATTCTTTCCCTTTCCATATCTGCAAAAACCATAACCGCATAATGAGGAGAAAAAATATGGATATGGCAATGCCTGTTGCAATGTAAAGCCTTGTCTTCAGCTCCCCCGGTTCGTGCTGTCCTAAGTAAACATTCATGGTTTTATAATTCTATCTTTTCTACAGTACTGTAACCAACGGCCCTCACCCTGAGGGTAATTTTTTTTAACAGAGTAAATATAAAAGGACTGACTATGCCTGTGGAAGCGGCTGCAGGGAAGATAATATAAAACGGGATTTCTTGATTTAAGAACCTGAGAACCATATACGTCAATATTCCTTTCAATATGCTCATAAAGATTGTCCCGCCGATCTTTACGAGCAGGCTGTTGAGACTAATTATTCTTGCAAGCAGAGAGGTGACGGCAAATACAAATACAAGGGTGAATGAAGAAGTCCCGATTATCCCTGCGGAAAATATATCCGCCGCATATCCCAGGATAAATACGGTGAATGCCCCGAAAGTGGAGCGATGGGTAAACCCAAGATAAAAAGCCATTATCAGTATAACATCAGGAATCAAAGGGGGGGGCAGGGAATGGAAGAGGGTGCTTTCTATCACCAGAAAGATCAGGGCAAAGGCAAGATAGGCAAGAAAAAATTTCATTGCATCAAATGAGGCAGGGGAGATATAAGGCTTAAGTTTTGTGTAATGATGAGAACTTCCTCCAGTCTCCGGAGGTCTGCGCCGGGTTTGACTTCTATGGTCATAAAAAAGTTATCGTCTCCCTTTTCTACACGAACCACTTCTCCCACAACCATGCCCTTTGGAAAGATACCGCCAAGACCGGATGATACTAATATATCTCCAACCTGTATGTCGTCTTCATGTCTTACATATTTTAAGGCCAGTCTGTCAGCGCCTTTCCCTTCCGCGATGCCTTTGATTCTGTTTCTCTGGACTATCACATCAATAGCGCATCTGGGGTCTGTGACCAGAAGCGCCTTTGAGGTTGCCGGCTGGACATCTATGATTCGCCCCACAATGCCGGAGGGCGTAATAACAGCCATATCTCGCCTGATTCCATCAGAGGCGCCCCTGTTTATCGTTACCGTCCTGATCCATCCGGCGCTCTCTATGCCTACCACCTGGGCTGCAACTGAAGTTGTGCGTATATCTTGTTTGAATGCCAGGAGCCCCTTCAATCTTTCGTTCAAGAGCAGGGCTTCTTTTAGTTGATTATTTTCCTCCTTGAGTCTGGCGGTATCAGTTTTCAGAATTTCATTTTCTTTATTGACACTTATCAAATATATGTAGGATGCCCATATGGTTCTGATTTCCTCCATGGTGTAGGTAATACCGGTTTGAAGCGGCGAGGTTACAGCAGAGACGACCCTGGCGGCTATGATCGTTCCGCCGATACCTTTTATGTTTGTTGAGGCTATATGCAGCGCCAACAGACACAAAAAAGCGGAAGCAATAATAAGTTGATGCTTCTTTAGGAAGTTAGTCATGGGGCTTATAATAATTATAGGTCTTATACGACCTATAGGACTTATAATAATTTTACGACGGCAGAGTTACCTCTCTTAAGAGTTTTATCTCGTCCAGAACCTTGCCTGCGCCGCGAACTACGCATGTCAGAGGGTCCTCAGCCAGGGTTACCGGTAATTTTATCTCCTCTCGTAATATTACATCGAGATTTTTCAGAAGCGCCCCTCCTCCTGCCAGGACAATCCCTTTGTCAACAAGGTCTGCTGCAAGGCCGGGAGGCGTTCTTTCAAGCACTGATTTTACCGCGTCTATTATGGCGGAGAGGGGTTCGGTGAGCGCCTCCCTGACCTCTTCCCCATCTAGCTCCATTGTTGTAGGTATGCCTGTAACCAGGTTTCTTCCTTTTATCTCCATTGTCTTTTTTTCTTCGCTGGGAAGGGACAGTCCGAGATTTATCTTGACCGCCTCGGCAGTCTCTGTTCCTATAAAAAGGTTATGTTTTCTTTTTATATATTGAATGATGGCTTCGTCCATCTTGTCGCCGCCTACCCGCACTGACATGGCCTGGACTATTCCTGCCAGGGATATAACGGCCACTTCCGTTGTGCCGCCGCCAAGGTCTACTATCATATTTCCGGACGGTTCTGTTATAGGCAGTCCTGCGCCGATGGCTGCGGCCATCGGTTCCTCCATGAGATAAACCTCGTTGGCGCCCGCTGAAAGGGCCGATTCCCTGACGGCCCTCTGTTCTACCTGGGTTATGCCGGACGGTATGCAAATTATTATTCTGGGTCTTAAACCAAACCTCCTTTTATGGACATTCCTGATTAAATACTTCAGCATCTCCTCCGTTACTTCAAAATCCGCTATTACCCCGTCTTTCATGGGCCGTATGGCTGTGATATTGCCGGGGGTTTTGCCGAGCATTAACTTTGCCTCTTTGCCTACAGCCAGAACCTTTCTTCCCCGGCCATCCTTTTTTACAGCCACTACCGAAGGCTCATTGGATACGATTCCTTTGCCTTTTACATAGATAAGCGTATTTGCAGTGCCCAGGTCAATGGCAAGGTCATTGGAAAACATATTTAAAACATAGTTAAAAATCATATTATAGGCTCCTTATGAACAGTTCTGAGGATTTTCATACATTGATCATTGATTCAGGCACAGAAGTTCTCTCGTGAAGTTGTTGCCCTATATGCGAAATAAACATTTCGTGCGGCGTTAACTGCAACACAAAATGCCCCCGATTAAATTAGATGCCTATCGTAACAAATATACAATGCGTTATCAAGTGAAAATTTTTAACCCGTCTCAAAAATAGACTTTGATTTTGACGGGCCCGCATTTCCCCTTGACTAGCAGTATAAAATTGGGCTAATCTAATAATTTTAAATCTTGACCAAACAGGAGAGAGTTACAGGTCAAAGGTTAAAGGTTAAGAGGTTAAGAGGTAAAACTTTCTAACTTTATAACTTTAAACTTTCTAACTTTCTAACGGGGTAAATCAGAGGAAAGGGCTTAATTAAAATGGCAGAAAAGATTAGTGAGTTTGAGCAGAGGGTAAATAAATTGGAAGAATTGAGACAGATGGGTGTAAATCCGTATCCCAATGATTTCATAGCAACAGATGCCGCGAAAAAGATAATAGACCTCTGCGCCGGGTTGGACAAAGAAACCCTTGAGGCCAAAAACGAAACAGCCGGACTTGCAGGCAGAATAATGGCATTCAGGGATTTCGGCAAGGCGTCTTTTCTGCATATCCAGGACAGGACTGGCAGGATGCAGGTATATGTGAGGAAGGATTTGATCGGCGAGGATGCATATAAGATTTTCAGAAATTTTGATGTGGGGGATATTATCGGCGTTGAAGGGAAGGTCTTTCGCACCAAGACCAATGAGCTTACCATAGAGGCGAAGGAGATAAGACTTCTTGCCAAGTCCATTCAGCCGCTGCCTGAGAAGTGGCACGGCCTCACTGATGTGGAGACCCGCTACCGCCAGCGGTATCTTGACCTTATAACAAATTCTGAAGTAAAAAACGTCTTTGTCAAGCGGACAAGGATAATCCAGCTTATAAGAGAATTTTTGAACAAAAGGGATTTTATGGAAGTGGAAACGCCCATGATGCAGTCCATCCCCGGCGGCGCGGCTGCGAGGCCGTTCAAAACACATCACAATGCGCTTGACATAGATTTGTTTTTACGCATAGCGCCGGAGCTTTATTTGAAAAGGCTTGTAATAGGCGGATTTGAAAGGGTTTATGAGATAAACAGAAATTTCAGGAATGAGGGGATATCAACCCAGCACAATCCTGAATTTACCATGCTGGAGTTTTATCAGGCATACGCCACCTTTGAAGATTTGATGACTTTAACGGAAGAGATGATAAGCTCCATTGCAATGGAGATTTGCACAACATTGCAGATAGAATATCAGGGGCAAAAAATTGATTTAACGCCGCCGTGGCCAAGAATCAGTGTAAAAGATGCGATATTAAAATACAGCGATGCTGAGGAAGGAATATTCACTGACAAAAAGAAGGCGTTTGCCTTTGCAAAGAAGTTGAAGCTGGATATACCTGAGGCGTTCAGCCACGGAAAGATTCTTTTAGAGATATTTGAAAAGGCGGCTGAGCCGAAATTTATCCAGCCGACATTTATTACGCACTACCCCCTGGATGTTTCGCCGCTTTCAAGAAAAAACGAAAAAGACCCGTCAATCGTTGACCGGTTTGAGCTTCTGGTATGCGGCAGAGAGATTGCCAATGCATTTTCGGAGTTGAATGACCCCATAGACCAGCAGGAGAGATTCAGGCAGCAGGTTCTGGAAAGGGCGGCAGGCGACACCGAGGCGCATATCATGGATGAGGATTTTGTGCGGGCCCTTGAATACGGCATGCCGCCGACAGCAGGCGAGGGCATTGGCATTGACAGGCTTGTAATGCTTCTTACAAATTCGGCGTCCATAAGGGATGTAATCCTCTTTCCGCAGCTCCGGCCGGAAAAGGCTTAAAATTATAACAATGGCATACGAACTCTTTATAGGCCTTAGATATCTGAAGGCAAAGCGAAAACAGACCTTTATATCCATCATAACCCTTATATCCATATTGGGCGTTATGGTAGGAGTAACTGCCCTTATTGTTGTTCTGTCCGTAATGACAGGATTTGAAGAAGATTTGAGAGACAAAATTCTGGGGGTAAACGCCCATCTGGTGGTCCTGGAGCTGGGCAGGGGGATGAAGGACTATAAGGATGTGGCTCAAAAGGTGAAAAAGGTCGAGGGCGTTGTGAGCGCCACCCCTTTTATATACAATCAGGCAATGCTTTCAACAGAAAATGGTGTTGTTGGCGTTGTGGTGAGAGGGCTGGATATTGACAGCATGGGAGAGGTGATAGCGCTGCCAAAGAGGATTAAATCAGGAAGTCTTGAAGGGCTCCGTAATTCTTTGCAGGACAAATATACCCCTGGCGCGCCGCTGCCCGGAATAGTTATCGGCAAAGAGCTTTCCAGAAATCTGGGTATTGCAGTGGGCGATGAAGTGAATGTTATATCCCCATCCGGCACCATGACAGCAGCAGGGCCGGTTCCCAGAATTGCAAGATTTAAGGTGTCAGGGATCTTTGAATTCGGGATGTACGAGTATGACTCATCTATGACGTTTATCTCTCTGGAAAGCGCTAATAAATTTTTCAGAATGGGAGATGCGGTAACAGGTGTAGAGGTGAGGATAAGGGATATCTATCAGGCAGAAAAGATAGGAAAGGATATACAGGAAAGGGTTGGAGGCCCTTATTATGTAAGGACATGGATGGACATGAACAGGAATTTGTTTTCAGCCCTCAAATTAGAAAGGGTGGCAATGTTTATCATATTGTTATTGATAGTAATAGTCGCAGCCCTTAATATCATATCTACGCTCATTATGGTTGTTATGGAAAAGGGCAAAGATATCGCAATACTGAAATCCATGGGCGCGACCGCAGGTGGAATCATGCAGATATTTATGATTGAAGGCTTGGTTATAGGCGTCGTTGGAACAACCCTCGGTGTTTTAGGGGGAATTTCCCTATGCGCAGCCCTGAAGGAATATCACTTCATAAAATTGCCTACTGATGTGTATACGATTTCAACACTGCCGGTTAAGACGGACCCCTTGCTTATATCTGCTATTGCCATTGCCTCAATAAGCATCAGTTTCCTTGCCACCTTATATCCTGCATGGCAGGCTGCAAAAATGGACCCTGTTGAGGCGCTGCGGTATGAATAAAAACAGCTAATACAAAAGAGACAGAGTCAGAGAGTCAGAGGGTCAGAAGAGGCAGAGTCAAAGAGTCAGAGAGTCAAAGGGTCAACTTTCAACTTGTTTTAACTTTCAACTTACTTCAACTTTCAACTTGTATTAGCAAGAAGAGGGTATTCTATGGCTATGGACGATAATTCAGTATCCGCTGTTAAAGATAAGGCAGAAGGTTGTTTTTCTAAAGGCAAATTAAAGGAGGCGGTTGAGGCATACGAGACCATAAGGTCATATTCCGACAAAGATCCAAGGATTGCGCTGCGGTTAGGGGATATTTATAGAAAACTGGGGAAAAATGAGGAAGCTGTAGATGCGTATAAGCTGGCTATCAATGTATTTATTGCGCAGGGGTTTGTCACCAAGGCAATAGGCGTTTGCAAGATTATCATGGACATTGACCCGTCCCAGGCGGCTGTCCAGAAAAAGATCGCAGAGCTATATACTAAAAAGGGCATTGTGGGCGAGGGGGAAAGAAAGGCCGAACAATCAAGGCCTGCAATTAGCCAGCCGCCCTTTGTTCAGAGACCTGCGAAGGCTGCAGAAGAACAGGCAAACAGGTTCCCAAGGACGCCGCTTTTTTCCGATCTTACGAGAGATGAATTGTTAACCGTGATCGGCAAGGTCAAACACCAGATAATCTCTCCGGGTGTGTTTGTCTTCCAGGAAGGGGATAAAGGCGATTCTATCTATATAGTTGTGAGCGGAATATTGGATATCCTTGCCAAGGATAAAAAAGGCGATAATGTGATATTGGCTACGCTCAAGGAGGGCGAATTCTTCGGGGAGTTTGGTTTCTTCTCAAATGCGAAGCGAGAAGCGTCAGTGAGGGCGACATCCCCTGCAAGCATCCTTGAGATTGTTAAGAGCGACATAGATGATATTATTGCAAAGCATAAGAGGGTTGCAGAGGTGCTGTTCAATTTCTATAAAGAGAGGGTTGTTGACAGGCTCATGGCCCTGTCTCCTATATTTGAGCCAATGACCCCTGCTGACAGGAAGGCAATCCTTGCGCGACTTACCTCTAAAAAATTTGAGCAGGGTGTAAACATAGTTAATCAGGGCGAGATAGGAGATACGATGTATTTGATTAAAACAGGGCAGGTCAAGGTTTGGGTTGACGATCCACAAAAGGGCAAGATAGTAATGACTGTGCTTGAGGAAGGAGATTTCTTTGGAGAGATAGCCCTGGCTACATCAAAACCGCGCGTTGCCAATTGCACTGCTGTTACAAACACGGAACTCGTCCTGTTTTCACGGCCCATGATAAAAGACATACTGGCTAAATATCCAGATATAAAGAAGATATTGGAGGATGTTATAAAGGCACGGGTTGCGGATGTTATAAAGGCAAAAGAGCTTCAGTCTGCGGCGCTGATTTAAAGACAGGTGAGAGGTTATTGGCAATAGGCGATAGGTAATGAAAGCAGGCTATAGGTTATAGGCTATAGGTTATAGGTAACAGGAAAACCTATTGCCCATAGCCCAGTGCCTATAGCCTGTATTTTATCGCCCATTGCCCATAGCCTGTATTTTATGGAACTGATACAGATAACTGGGTTGTATAAATCCTACGGCAATAAGACAAAAACCGTAGAGGTGCTGAAGGGTATTGACTTATCCATTGCAAAGGGAGAGACGGTGGCCGTGGTCGGAGCGTCCGGCGTTGGAAAGAGCACTTTCCTGCATCTTCTTGGCGCATTGGACAGGCCCACAAGAGGAGATGTGTTCTACAACGACGAAATGGTCTTTGCGCAAAGCGATAAAAGGCTGGCTGTTTTCAGAAATAAGAATATAGGCTTTGTATTCCAGTTTCACCATCTCCTTCCGGAATTTACCGCATGGGAAAATGTAATGATGCCCCTCCTCATAGCAGGGGAAGACAGGGCGTCGGCCGGAAAGATGGCGAAACAGCTTCTTGTCAAAGTTGGATTGGAAGAGCGGCTTCATCATAAGCCGGGCGAACTATCCGGCGGTGAGCAGCAGAGAGTTGCCATAGCCAGGGCGCTGGTTCAGTCCCCGGATGTGCTGCTGGCGGATGAGCCGACAGGAAATCTGGATACGCATACAGGAGATGAGGTTTTTAATCTGTTTTTGAAATTAAACCGGGAGAAGGGCATAACCATGGTTATTGCAACGCATAATGAAAGGCTGGCAGGCTTGATGAAGAGAAGGATCAGGATGGTGGATGGGAAAATATATGAAGACACCGCACAGAGGGGTTGGGAAGGCAGGTGGTAAAGCATCAGAAGTCAGTTATCAGTTATCAGTTAGCAGTTATCAGTTTACTGTTCACTGTTTACTGTTCACTGTTCACTGTAGTTGCAGCGCGGGCGTCTGACATCTCATCCGTAAAGGACCCTGTGAAAGCAGTTATCATGCCGTTTACCATATACAGCAAAGACGACCTCTCCGGCCTCCGAAGACAGATTCTTGATACTATAGCATCTAATCTTGAAGCAGAAGGCAGGATAGAAGTGGTAGGCATAGAAAAGATTAAAAAACTTGTGCTTGAGGAGAAGGTTTATTTGTTTGATGAAGCCATGGGCTTGAAGATTGGAAAGGAGAAAGGCGCGTCATTTGCCATTTTAGGCAGCATAACAAAGATTGATAAAACCATAAGTCTTGATATCAGGTTGCTGGACATATCAAGCGGCAAGCTCATCGGCTCTTCTTATACGAAAGGAGAAAATGAAAAGGAGATCCTTGAGTCTGCGATTTCCATTGCCGGAGACATGCGGAAGAAGATAACTCTGTCAGAGGTCAGAAGCCAGGAGCCGGCAGTCAGCATTACCGCAAAACCGGGTATTATCAACAGGGTAATCATTACCGGCAATAAACGGGTTGATGCAGATGCAATAACGGCGAAGATAAAAAGCAAGGCGGGGGAATTGTTTTCTCCGGATGATGTGAAGGACGATATAAAGACCATCTATGATATGGGCTTCTTTGAAGATGTCATGGCAGATATTTCAACTACAGGCAAGGGTGTTGAACTCAACTTTATGGTAAAGGAGAAGCCGGTCATAAAGAGGGTTGTGATAGCCGGCAACAAAGAGGTTAAAGATGAGAAGATAACCGGTGTTTTAACAGTGAAAGAAAATACTATTCTTAACAGAACCCTTCTTATGGAGAACGCAGAAAAGATAAAGGCCCTTTATGCAGCCGAAGGGTTTTATCTTGCGAAGGTTGAGCCCATGGTCGAGAGAAAAGACGGCGCAGCCGCAGAGGTCAAGTTTAAGATAGAAGAGGGAGATAAGGTAAAGGTAAAGAGGATTACGATTATCGGCGGCAAGAAATATACGGCTGATGAAATAAAAAGTGTGATGGATACAAAGGAGGCGGGCTTTTTCTCTTTTATAACGAAATCAGGAATTTTTGATGAAGCTGTGTTCCAGAATGATCTGAATAAGATTATGGCCTATTATTATGACCACGGCTATATTCAGGCGGGCATTGCCGATCATCTGGTTTCCTTGAGCGGTGATAAGAGATGGTTTTTTATTACGATAGCTATTTTTGAAGGAGAGCAATACAGGGTCGGGAAGATAGATATAAAGGGAGATATCCTTACCACGAAAGATGAATTAATGGAGAAGGTTAAGACAACTCCGGGAGATATATTTCAGAGATCAGTGCTGGCTCAGGATATTGCCAGGTTGAACGATGTTTATGGCGATGCAGGATATGCGAATGTGAATATCAATCCGATTACCCATGTGGACCCCAAAGAAAAAAGGATTGATATTACCCTTGATATTCAGAAGGGCGAACAGGTGTATATAGAGAAGATCAATATATCAGGCAATGTGAATACCAGGGATAAGGTTATACGACGGGAGATTGAATTGTCCGAGGGGATGCTTTTTTCCTCCACCGGCATGAAGAGGAGCAGAAACAATTTGAGGAGGTTGGGATATTTTGATGCGGTAAATATTACGCCGCAGCCGGGGAGCTCTGAAAACAGGATGGTTTTGAATGTGGAGGTAAAGGAGAGGCCGACCGGACAGATTTCAGCAGGTGTTGGTTACAGCTCAGTGGATAATATTATCGGCACTGCCTCGATATCCCAAAGCAATTTCCTTGGCACGGGCCTTAAATTGGAACTTTCAGGGACTGTCAGCGCAAAGAGCGAGAGATACCAACTGGGTTTTACGGAGCCGTGGCTTTTTGACAAGCCCATCTCTGCCGGTGTTGATATTTTTAAAATGGGCAGGATCTATCCTGATTTTACCAGGGACAGTTACGGTTTTGATGTGAGGGCAGGCTTCCCGGTGTATGAAAGAGATGTCAGGGGATATCTGACCTACAAACTGGAGGAGGTAACGGTAAGGGATGTGGCGCCAGGCGCGGCAACGCTTATATTAGATCAGGAAGGGAAAAAGGTTACCAGCAGCATAAGCGGTGTGCTTAAACGAGATACGAGGGATGACGCCATCTTCCCGAGCGAGGGATCAGTAACATCCCTCGCTCTTGAATTCGCAGGCGGTCCGCTTGACGGAGACAATAATTTTGTAAAATATATTGCAGAGGGGATAAAATATTTTCCCATGTTTTGGGATACTACTTTTTCAGTGCATGGCGCAATCGGATATGTTCAAAGTTTTGACGGCAAGAATATTCCTGTATATGAAAGGTTCTATCTTGGCGGAATAGACACCATAAGGGGATTTCAAACGAGGGGCATAGGTCCAAAGGATCCGGCAACAAATGAGGTGATAGGCGGCGATACAGAGCTATATGGAAATCTGGAATATCTTTTTCCGCTTGCGGCAGAGCAGCGGGTGAAGGGTCTTATCTTTTTTGACGCAGGGAATGCCTACAATGGGGAGATAGACTTCGGCGATTTAAGGACATCCGCGGGGTTAGGGATACGATGGTTTTCTCCTGTGGGCCCCCTTCGGTTGGAGTGGGGTTATAATCTGGACAGAAGGACCGGGGAAGACAGCAGTCAGTGGGCGTTTACCATAGGAACGGTGTTTTAAAAATACAGGCGTGAGGCTATAGGCTATGGGCAATAGGAAAAACAGCAACGGCAGCGGAATTGAAGATTGGCTATGTCAACCTCCAAAAGGCATTGAATGAATGTCAGGCAGGCAAAGAGGCTGTTCAGGAACTTGAGGCAGAAACCAAGAAAAGGCAGGAACAGGTTGATATAAAGCAGGAAGAGCTTAAAAAACTCAATGAGGAGATGGAAAAAAAGCGGGCTGTCTGGAGCGAAGAGATGAAGGCGCAAAAACAAAAGGAATTACAGGCTAAGATGCAGGAGTTCCAGAGATTTTATTTGCAGTCAAATGAAGACATTAAAAGAAAGGAAACGGAAAAAAAGACTGTAATCATAAAGGACCTGATAGAGCTTGCCAAACCGCTGGCAAAGGAGAAAGGCTACACCTTTATCTTTGAATCTCAGGGTCTTATTTATGGTCCGCCGGAGGCAGACCTGACCAGTGAAGTCATAAAAATAAAAGAGAAAAAAGAAAAAAAATAAAAAAAGGCAATAGGCGATGGGCAATAGGCGATAGGTAAAATCCCATAGCCCATAGCCCATTGCCTATAGCCAGTATTTATTATGATTATGACGAAAAAAACACTTAAGGAATTGGCGCGTTTTGTCGGAGGCGATATCGCCGGAGATGAGAATATAGCCATTTCCGGTGTGGCCGGCATAGACGACGCGGGAAAAGGGGATATAACCTTTATTGCCAATCCGAAATATATCGCCAAAATTTCAAGCGCCAAAGCCTCTGCAATTATTGCCTCGCCTGATGTAAAAAGGGAGGAAGGGAAAAATTTCCTTTATGTGAAAAACCCGTATCTTGCCTTTGCAAAGATACTGGCGCTTTTTAATCCGCCGCCGGCGCCGGATAAGGGCATACACCCGGAGGCTCATATTCATCATACCGCTGAAATAGGCTCATCTGTCTCAATATATCCTCATGTGTTCGTAGATGAAGCGGTTAAGATAGGCGATAGGGTCATGCTTTGTCCGGGGGTTTATCTTGGCAAAGGGGTAAGCGTAGGCGATGACACTATCCTCTATTCAAATGTGTCAGTGCGGGAGGGATGCTATCTCGGAAGGCGTGTTATCGTCCACTGCAACTCTGTTGTAGGCAGCGATGGTTTTGGTTTCGCAAAGGATGGGACAAAATACTACAAGATACCGCAGATGGGTATTGTAAGGATTGAGGATGATGTGGAGATAGGGGCATGTGTTACTATTGACAGGGCAACCCTGGGCGAGACCGTAATAAAGAGAGGCACGAAGATAGATAACCTGGTGCAGATAGCCCACAATGTGGAAGTTGGAGAAGATTGCATCATCGTTGCTCAGGTTGGCATCGCCGGTTCCACAAAGATAGGGAATAGAGTAACACTGGCCGGACAGGTCGGCGTTGTAGGCCATATAGAGATAGGAGACGATGTTATCATCGGCTCGCAGTCAGGCGTTGCGCAGGGTATTTTTGAAAAAGGGGTTTTTTCAGGCAGCCCTGCTATACCTCACAGGGAATGGCTCAAGGCGCAGAACATATTTGCCAAGCTCCCTGAGATGCGGAAGATGCTTTTGGAATTAGAGAAGAGAATTCAAGAGATAGAGTCAAAGAGTCATAGAGTTAAAGAGTCATAGAGTCATAGAGTCATAGAGTCACAGTTTTTACTCTGACTCTCTGATACTCTGACTCTTTGACTCTAATCACGGAGGTTTCTATGATTGACATCAATGAAATTTTAAAAATCCTGCCGCATCGCTACCCGTTTCTTCTGGTGGACAAGGTTGTGGAATTTGAGGCTGGAAAGAAGGCTAAGGGCATAAAAAATGTTACCATGAACGAGCCTTTTTTTCAGGGGCATTTTCCGGGGCATCCGATTATGCCGGGCGTTTTGATCGTAGAGGCAATGGCGCAGGTCGGCGGCATACTCGCTTTTAAAACCGCCAATGTGTCGAATAAGGCGGTCTACTTTATGGCTATAGATAAGGCAAGATTCCGCAAGCCTGTTTTGCCTGGGGACAGGCTGGAACTTGTCCTGGAAGTTACCAAGAATCGAAACACGATATGGGCGTTTAAGGGCGAGGCCTTTGTAGACGGCAATCTGGTCGCCGAGGCGGAGCTTATGGCGACGATAGTGGATAAGTAGAAATAGAGTTGCAAGTTGCAAGATTCAAGTTTTTACTTACAACTTACAACTTACAACTTGCAACTTGAAACTTTAATAAATGGGAGATTTATTGTATGAATAATCCGCAATCCGCAATCCGCAATCCGCAATGTAGAATCCATGCCACCGCTGTAATTCAAAGCGGCGCAGAGATTGACGAGGGTGTCGAGATAGGGCCTTATTCAGTTATAGGGAAAGATGTAACTATCGGCAAAGGGACAATAGTGTCTTCGCATGCCGTCATAGAGGGATGGACGACTATAGGGCCTGCTTGCAAGATACATCAGTTTGTCTCCATCGGCGCGCCGCCTCAGCATCTTAAGTATAAAGGCGAGAAGACAGAGGTGATAATAGGAAAAAACAATGAGATAAGGGAATATGTAACTATTCATAGGGCCATTGCAGGCAGCGGCAACAAGACGATCATAGGGGATAATAATTTTTTTATGGCCTATGTCCATATCGCCCATGATTGCAGAATAGAAAATAATGTTATTATGGCTAATGTAGCCACTCTTGCAGGCCATGTGGAGATTGGAGATCATGCGTTTGTCGGCGGATTGGTGGCTGTCCATCAATTTGCCAGGATTGGCGCATATGCCATGATAGGCGGCGCATCGGCAATCACACACGATGTGCCGCCGTATGTTATTGCCGTTGGAAACAGGGCAAAGTTGTATGGACTAAACAAGGTTGGCCTTAAGAGGCAGGGTTTTTCAAGGGAAGAAATTGATGGCCTGAAGAAGGCGTATACGATTCTTTTTAAAAGCGGCCTTACCTTAAAAGACGCTGTCGGCAAACTGGAAGAAGAGATGAAACATTCAACACATGTTGCAAAACTGCTGGAATTCATTAAGAGCTCAAAGCGAGGCATCACAAGGGAAACAGGGAGAAGGGCAGAGGAAGATGAGACGGATTAAGGTTGCCGTAGTAGGCGTTGGATACCTTGGCAGATTTCACGCAGAAAAATATGCAGGCATTCCTGAAGTAGAGCTTATAGGGGTTGTTGACGCTGATAAAAAACAGGTGGAAGCGGTTGCGTCAGGTTTAAAGACAAGCGCATTCCATTCATACAAAGATATTCTTTCAAAAGATAAGGTGGACGCAGTAAGCATTGTTGTTCCCACATCCCTTCATTACAGCATTGCAAAGGATTTTCTTTTGCATGGAATAGATGTGCTCCTGGAAAAACCTATAACTGCCACTCTTGAGCAAGCAGATGATCTTGTAAGGATAGCCAAAAATAAAAGGGCAATCTTGCAGATTGGACACCTTGAGAGATTTAATGCAGCGGTCATGGCGGCCCGCGGCATAGTAAATAATCCTTTGTATATAGAATGCCACAGGCTGTCGCCGTTTCCAAACAGGTCAACTGATGTGGATGTTATTCTTGATGTGATGATTCATGATATTGATATCATCTTAAGCTTTGTTCAATCAGACATAGAATCAATAGATGCGGCGGGGCTGGCGGTTCTCACGAATATGGCTGACATAGCCAATGCGCGGCTCAGGTTTAAAAACGGCTGTGTTGCAAATATTACCGCAAGCAGGGTTTCAAAAGAGAGAGTAAGAAAGATAACACTGTTTCAGCA
>JACQEJ010000050.1 GCA_016200645.1 Deltaproteobacteria bacterium
GGCGAATGTGCTGGAGACGACAGAGCTCTGGAGAAAGGTCGTCACCAAGGTGCATAAAGATTATCAGGATGTGGAACTGAGCCACATGTATGTTGACAACTGCGCCATGCAGCTTATAAGAAATCCGAAGCAGTTTGATGTGATTGTGACAGAGAATACATTCGGAGATATTCTTTCGGACGAGGCTGCAATGCTTACCGGTTCTATCGGAATGCTGCCGTCTGCCAGCCTCGGCGGCAAGGTCGGCCTATATGAGCCGATTCACGGCAGCGCGCCGGACATAGCAGGCACGGACAAGGCAAATCCCATTGCAACGATTTTGTCCGTTGCCATGATGCTCAGATTTTCATTTAATCTCACCAAAGAGGCTGATGATATTGATAAGGCGGTTGAGAATGTTTTGAACAAAGGCTGTCGCACGGCGGACATCAATCAGCCGGGGATGAAACTCGTGGGATGCAAGGGGATGGGAGATGCGATTATTGCTGAGATAATTTAGAGTTCAAACAGACTACAAGTTATTAGTCTACAAGCCTATAAAACAGTCTAAAAGTTGTTAGTCTACAAGACTACAAGTAAAAACTTTTAGACTATTAGACTGGTAGGCTTTTAGGCTGTATTTAGACTTGTAGACTTTTAGACTTATAGGAGTAATCACAATGAAAAAGTCGAAATATAACATAGCCATAGCCGGTGCAACAGGCATGGTCGGCCAGGAGATGATAAAAATACTGGAGGAGAGAAAGTTCCCGGTAGATAAGATAAAACTTCTGGCGTCGGAAAGGTCTGCGGGACAATATCTGGAGTTTAACGGGAAGCGGGAGAAGGTTCATCTTCTTTCAGAGGAGACCTTTGAAGGAATTGATATAGGCCTCTTCTCTCCAGGCGCATCGGTGAGCGCAGTGTATGCGCCAAAGGCAGCAAAGGCAGGCTGCGTTGTAATAGATAATACAAGCCAGTTCAGAATGGATCCCGATGTGCCGCTCGTGGTGCCGGAGGTAAATCCAAAGGCCATAGCCCAATACAAAAAGCGAAACATCATCGCCAATCCCAACTGCTCAACCATTCAGATGGTTGCGGCGCTCAAGCCGATTCACGATGCAGTGAAAATAAAGAGGATTGTGGTCTCTACATATCAGGCGGTCTCGGGCGCGGGCAAGGAGGCGATGGATGAATTGTCCGGGCAGGTGCTTTCCATTTACGGCCAGAAGGAGATAACAAAAAAAGTATTTCCGCACCAGATTGCATTTAACTGCATTCCGCAGATAGATATGTTTCTTGAAAACGGCTATACCAAGGAAGAGATGAAAATGGCGCATGAGACAAAGAAGATCATGGAGGACGATTCTATAAAGGTTACCGCCACAACCGTACGCGTGCCGGTATTCAACAGCCACTCCGAGTCGGTAAATATAGAGACGGAAAAGAAGCTAATGGCGAACGAGGTTAAAAAACTCCTTTCAAAGGCGCCGGGCGTAAAGGTGGTGGATGATACTAAGAATAGACTTTATCCCATGCCCATAGACGCATCGGAAACGGACGAGGTGTTTGTAGGCAGAATACGGGAAGATGAATCCATTCCAAACGGCATCAATATGTGGATCGTCTCCGACAACCTCCGCAAAGGCGCTGCGCTCAATGCCGTGCAGATTGCGGAAATTTTGATAAGGGAATATTTATAGGTTCCCCCGCACTATCTTCCGCGCCTGCCACTACAACTGAAAAGATTGATCTGTTCCTAAAACTGTTCCGCTGCCGGGATGATGTTTGTATCAGATGTCCTTATCCATGACTATCTCGATTCGGCGAATGCGATGCTGCTCAAGATGTACCGAAACAGGTTGAAGGCATACCGGAAGATGGGTTATATCGTTCAGCAGGCGCAAGGGGAAACAGGCAGCGGTAATGGTTCAATACCAAAAATAGACGCACTATAGTTTTTGGGGACCGGTTTGCACCCGAGGTAATGTCAATTATTTTGTGTCAGCAAGAAAATTTTTATGGCAAAACACATTAGCACAGCACCATTAGGACGGCAGTGTGGATCAAAATTTCCCTGAGCCAAGACCCCACTGAACGTGCTGCAATGAAGTCTCTGGAAACTGCTAAAGAGTATCATTACTCCAGAAGCGAATTGTTTACCCTGGCGGCCAAGGAATTTCTTGAAAAGGTAAAATCCAAAAGGCTGTTAGAGGCTCTCAATGATGCCTATTCGGAACCGGAAACGCCGGAAGAAACCTCTTTGAGAGAGAAGGGCAAAAAATATTATTCCCGCAAGGTTTTAAAGAGGCGGTCTTGAATATCAAACAAGGGGATATATTCTGGGTTGATTTGGGGATTCCCGATGGGTCTGAACCCGGTTACCGACATCCCCATGTTGTCATACAGAATAATGTCTTCAATGAAAGTAAAATTAACACGGTTGTAGTTTGCGCAATAACATCCAATATGAAAAGGGCAAAGGCGCCGGGCAATATTTTGCTGAAAAAAGGCGAAGGCGGGCTTAAAAAAGATAGCGTGGTAAATATATCTCAGGTTATAACGGTTGATAAGTCCGACCTGATTGACAAGACCGGCGCATTATCGCAAGTTCGGATACGGCAGGTTATAGATGGCGTTAAGCTCTTGATTGAGCTGAGAGATATCTGTAACTACAGGTTATAGGCAATGGGCAGGAGGCAATAGGAAAACCAATAGCCCATAGCCTATCGCCCATC
>JACQEJ010000051.1 GCA_016200645.1 Deltaproteobacteria bacterium
ACCTCGCTGTAAATTCTTTTAACCTCTCCCATCATCCTTGCCCTTTTGTTTCTCTCTGCCACGATAATTGATTTAAGCCTTTCAAACGCATTTTCCAGCTTATCATTGATAATAACATACTCATACCATACCAGCTCTTTGATCTCATTTCGTGCATTTTCCAATCTGCTCACAATTGTTTCATAGCTGTCCTTGCCTCTGTTTCTAATCCTTTCTTCACAGGCTTCCAATGATGGCGGGAGGATAAAGATGAAAACTGCTGACTGTTCACTGTTCACTGATAACTGTTTCTTGACCTGCCGCGCGCCCTGGACATCAATATCAAGGATTATATCCAATCCGTTCGCAAGGAGGGATTGAATGTCTTCATACGATGTCCCGTATCTATTTCCGTGAACCTCTGCCCATTCCAGAAACTTCCCTCGTTCTATCATCTGCTGAAAGGTTGCTTTACTGATGAAGTGATAATCAACTCCATCCGTTTCACCATTTCTAGGGAGTCTTGTTGTGTATGATATAGAATGCCTCAAATCATGGAAATATTCAACCGCCTTCCTGCAAAGCGTTGTCTTGCCTGCGCCCGAAGGGGCGGAGACGATGAAAAGGATGCCGCTCTGAACGATTTTGGATTGCGGATTGCGGATTGCGGATTTATTCAATGTTTTGCACCTGTTCCCGTATCTTCTCCAGCTCCGCCTTTGCCGAAACAACAAGACTGGCCAACTCAAAATCATTGGCCTTTGAACCGATGGTGTTTAATTCCCTTAAAATCTCCTGGCAGAGAAAATCCATTTTTCTGCCAACAGGCTCATTTAATTGGAGCAGATCATTAAACTGCGCTATATGGCTTCTTAATCTTACCAACTCTTCTACAACACTGCTCCTCTCTGCAAAAATTGCGGCTTCCGTTAATAGCCGCGCCTCATCTACATTCGCATCACCCAATAGAGCAGTCATCCTCTGTTTCAGTTTCTCTCCGTATGTCTCCGCCACAACAGGCGCCCGTGCTTCCATTTTTGCGGCAATATCTTCCATGCAAGCAAGCCTTGAGGCCATATCCCTTGCAAGGGCAGCCCCTTCCTCTTCCCTCATTTTTATCAGGGAGTTTATTGCAATCTCCAGACCGACTTTCAGCCCCTTCCAATCCCTTTCCATATCATGTTCCGTTTCCCTTGAAGCAAATATATCCTTGAATTTCAAAAGCAGCGCCATATCGATTTCCTGCTTAAGTCCAAGCTCTTGCCGGAGTTCCTGAAGCGCGCCAAGATAATGCCTGGCCAAAGAAATATTAGGCTTCAATATTCCTGCTGTTTCTCCGGAAGATATGATTGATATATAAAAACAACCTCTGGCGCAGGACTGTTTTACTGCCTCTCTTATCCTGTTTTCTAACAAGAAAAATCTGTCAGGGGCCTTGATATTTATCTCTATAAAGCGGTGGTTCACGCTTTTTATCTCAAGGGAAAACTTATCTTCTCCGATTGAAAACTCAGATACGCCGCAGCCTGTCATACTTTTAAGCATTTATATATGCTTCCTTTTGCAGCTGATGTACATACCGCTCTCTAATCCCCTTCAGCAACCTTCTCATGCTGTTTTCAGCATAGTCCGGAAATGTCCACTCCAGCGGTTGAAAGTTGTCAGCCCTGTAAATGAGCGTCAAGTCCGCATAGACGCCTTTTTGCAAATATATCCTATGAGAGAAATTTTTGCAGCTTGCAAGAACCGTCTTTTCCATAGCAATATATCCTGGATCTATGTTTATCATCCTCTTTCTGTTTTCTTTCAAGCATTCATCTTCCAGCGAATTAGTAAAAAGCTTTATGTCGGGCAAGGAATCGGGTTTTATAAGATTTTCAAAAGAGGCAAGCTTCCTGAATAAACCATCGCCCATTTCATCTTTATAATAATCGGTATGATTAAAATAGAGCCTCGCGCTTAAAATATCTATGCCGCCGAATTTATCTTCCAGTTCTTTTAAAACGGCTTTGAGAATTCCTTTATCGCCTGTTATAAGGCTGATTATCAATTTGACCGAATTCGGTTCTTTGGGCATGCTCATCTTTCACTTTTGGACCGAGGCGACCGTGTCGCCGTTTTCGCCGTTTTGACGCCAACACGGTTGGCTTGCTCCATAGCCCTCTTCAACTCTTCAGGTGTGACCGTGGCTGTCCCAACCTTGCCGACCACGATGCCTGCCGCAAAGTTAGAGACTACCGCAGCCTCTTTGAAGCTCGCGCCGGATGCTATAGCAAGGGCTACGGCGCCGATAACCGTGTCTCCTGCGCCGCTTACATCATAGACCTCTTTTGCAACAGTGGGGATATGAGTTATCTCGCCGCTGTTTTCAAAAAGGCTCATGCCGTGTTCGCCCCTTGTTATGAGAACCGCATCGCCTCCCAGTTTATTGAGAAGCACCTCGCCCGCCCTCATAAGACTTGCATCATTTTCAATATCAACGCCTGAGGCCTGGGATGCCTCATCATTATTTGGGGTTACAATTGTTGCATCTTTGTAGAAATCAAAATGATTGACCTTGGGATCCACGGCAACCGGTTTTCCCTCCTTCCTGGCAAGGCTTATTATCTCTTCTGCCAGCTCCTGCGATATTACCCCTTTTGCATAATCCGACAGGATAATTATATCAACGGAGCTTATCTTCCTCTTTGCATAATCCAGTATGGTCTTCATGGTATCCAGATGTATCTTATCCTTTTTCTCCCGGTCAAACCTTACCACTTGCTGGCTGTGGGCTATAACCCTTGTCTTTACCGAGGTTGGCCTGCTCTCCTCAATAATAACCCCGTCCGAAGGTATTCCTTTCAAGCTCATCTCACGCACAAGGTTTTTGCCCGTATCATCCCTTCCCACAACGCCGCATACAAGAACCTTGCCGCCGAGGCTGCGGATATTATTCACCACATTTGCAGCGCCGCCCAGCATAAGGCTTTCTGAATTAACCTCCACAACAGGCACGGGCGCCTCAGGAGAAATGCGCCTTACCTTTCCCCAGATGAAATGGTCCATCACAAGGTCGCCTATAACAAGGACAGACGCCCTTTTAAAATTATGAAGGATTTCAATCCCTCGTTTCATTTTTAAAATGGACTTCATTATTCTCCTTTTCCGTAGTCACCGACCTTTAGGTCGGTGATGGCGGGTCTAAAGACCCGCCACTACGAGGGACTGGGGGGATTTTCATGTCCCTTGGTGAACCGAAGACTCACGGAAGCTGCACTTCATTCCCTCAATAAGCCTTAACAATTTCTCCACATTTTTCTCTATGGTATAGTTTTCTACTGTTGTTCTCGCCCGTTTGCCTGCAGCCAGCCTTATCTCTTCATTCAGCAAGGGCTTAATCCTTTCAGCAAGCTCCACAGGATTTGCAGGGTCATTTACAATCATGCCGTCTTTTCCGTCCGTGAGGATTTCGGAGACCCCGTTTATTCTTGATGTTATCACCGGCAGCTCGGCTGCCATAGCCTCAAGACAGGCATTGCTGAAAGGCTCGTAGATGGATGGCAAAACGAATATATCCGCAGCAACGTAGTAGCCTTTGACATCTTTTGCAGGGCCGATAAATTGCACATCACCTGCCACGCCGCATCTGTCGGCAACGTTTTGATACTTTTTTATGTCTCCTTTTCCTACAACAACCAATTTGTAGGAAGGGCTTTGCCCGCCATTTTGCCTTTCTTTCTTTAAAATTCCCAGCGCCTCGATCAAAAACCGCAAGCCTTTTCTCTCAAAACCAGAGCCGACGAACAGAAGGACAATTTCATCCTGCATCTGAAGTTTTGCTCTATAGGCGATTCTCAGATTGTCCCTCTCATGAAGATTAAACGCCCTGAGATCAATTCCGTTATATATAACACAAATCTTTTCCTCAGGCAAACCGTAATGCCTTATTATCTCCTCCTTGCCGCGCACGGAATTTGCCACGACAAATTTTAATCTCTTGCTCTGAAAAAGCCTTTTTTCAAGATAAAGGATGGTTAAATGTAACGGGTTAAGCGAGGTTATAATTTTTCTTATTGTTCTTTTGGCTTTTGACTTTTGACTTTTCTCTTTGTATCAGCCATTCTCTATGGCAGCCGTCGCCTGCCCGATAAATGTCCTGATACAATGTCCTTTCAAAACTTATCACCACATCAAGGTTTGCCTTTCTGACAGCAAAATAAGCATTTATGGCAAAAGATAATATCCGTAAGAATGAGGGACCGAATGTTTTAATATTGTGAAATATAAGTTTTGACCCCTGCTTACTGCTTGCAGGGGCATGGTTTTGCCCCGAAAATACCCCATCCCCACCCCAACCCTCCCCTTGAAGGGGAGGGAGTAAAATAGTCTCCTCTCCCTCAGGGAGAGGATTAAGGTGAGGGTGGGGTAAATTTTCTTCCCACTCCCTTGCAAATATATGGCATGTATGCCCCTTTGTAAGAAGCGCATCAATAAATCGGGAAAGAAAAACCTCCGCTCCGCCGTATGGCGTATACCGCATCCTGACAAGGCCGATGTTCAAGATATATTATTACCTCGCTTGCCTATCTCTGCCAATGTATTAACTGCATCTGCCACATCATCAACCGATATATTCTCCACGTTATCTCCTGATGTAAGCGCTATATTCTGCGTTTTCCATGGATACCAGGACTGCGCCTTTCCCCTGGTCATCAGCGCAACGGTCGGCTTCTTTAAAGCGGCTGCTATATGCAGGGAGCCTGTATCCAGGGTAATTACCATATCTGATAATGAAATAGCGGCAACCAATGCCCCCAGGGTAGATGTCGGATAACCTCTTACCTTCTCAGCAAACCGGCGAAGAATAATATCAGCCGCCTCATCATCTCCCGGGAAAGTTGGACTATTCATAGAACCGGGAGACCATAATAAGAGCACATGAACAGTATTCTGGGCCAGCAACTTTTCAATAAGGGTTATAAATTTTGCGATAGGCCATTTATTTTTCTTTATTCTAGCGCTTATCGCTACTGCCGCAAGCGGCCTGCCTGTATTTGCATAACTGGCAGTTTTAAAATCTTTGAATTTGCTTTGTTCCGAAGAACTTGGCGATAAAATCAATCCGCCGGGTTCAACCTCTATTCCCAACGGTTTTATAAGGGCAAATGTTTTTACCACCTCATGCATCTCCTCTGACGGAGAAATAATTCCTTTGTTATAGAAAGAAAACTTCCGTTTTGCCTTTAAATATCCTATCCGCACTTTTGCACCTGTCAGGAAGGTATACCTTTCAAGCCTCGGAGAATGCGAGCCGCAGCCAACTGCCACATCATACCTCTCTTTTCGTATCTTGAAAAGAAGTTTCAGATTTTTTAACCAAACTGACAGCCTATTTCTGTTTTTAAAATGTTTTTCTTTTTCATAAATATAGACCTCATCAACATCCGGATTATTTGCCAGCGCACCGGCATTATAGCTGTTTACCAGAATGCCTATTTTTGCTGAAGGAAATTTCTCACGCAGCGCATGAATAGCCGGGGTCGTACAAATCAAGTCGCCAATGTTGTCTCTGCGGATTAAAAGAATTTTTTTAATTGCCTTTGCATCTATTTTGTTCATAGATAACCATTGTAATTGCAGCCAGCGTAAAGGTAAGAGGTCCGTAGGTTTCTTCCCAGAGCCCGTTTGCAGTATTTATTATGGCGTAAGCCACGAGAACAGCCACTACCCCGTATTTTACAAAACAATTCAATTCATCATCTGACCCCTGCCTTATTATCCTTACAACCTTTATGAAAACGGCAAGCCAGAACAAGACAAATGCTGCCAACCCCAAGGCCCCCGCTTCAAAAAGTATCTGCAGCACAAGATTGTGCGGATTTGCGCTGCCATAATCAGTTTTCTTAAAATAGTCATATGTCCCAGGCCATTTCTCTCTCCATCTTTCCAGATAACCGTCCTCTCTGACTACCGTCGCAATCTTTTTCCATCCATAACCGTAACCGATAATTGGGCTATCTTTGATTATGTCAATAGCCCCTCTCCATATATCGCCCCTGCCGCTCAACCCTTCATTTGTTATATATGTTTTAGGAGAAAACAGTGTTTTATACCTGTCAAGCAATTCAGGTTTTTTGAAATAACTTATGCCCCCAAGTCCAAGAAAAATAACAATTACAACAGCAAGCATCTTATATCTTTTTGATATTAAGATTATAACAATGATGGAAACTAAAATGGCCGCTAGTGTTGTCCTTGAACTGTAATAGAGCCACACCAGCGTAAATTCTGCCGATAGCATAACCCAGAAAAACCCTTTCCTATACAGCCTGTCTTTTACGCTCAAGAGATAACCGAAGGTAAACGGTATATAAAAAGCCGCATTGAGGGCATACCCCCCTAAAAAGGTCTCTTTGTTTGCCTTTGCTTCAAGGATATTGAAAAGGGCGGCAGGCGGATTTTTAATAAAAATGATAAGCGTTACGGTGATAAAACTTAAGATGACTGCATACAATAACGATTGAAGTTTCTCAAGGCTTCTGAATTCAGCCAGTATTACAAAGAATACAACAAGCTGGCAGAGAAAATTTTTTCTGAATGCATTAAGGCTGTCAATTTTATAATCGCTGAAAACAATACTGATGAGAATAGCGCCCAGCAATATGCACAAGGCTATGATTGTGCTGTCCTTCCAGTTAATCCCCTGAAATACAAACCTGCCGCCTTTTCTTGCGACCTTAATCATAAAGAAAAGCAGCATACTGTAAAAAGCAGTATTTCTTATGCCCGCAAAATGATTAAAGGGCTGGAAAAAGATATATATCAAAAGGAGGGGCGGGATGAGGGCATAGAGCCTTTCCTCTGTTTTAATCCAAAAGTTTTGAGACACCTTGAAAAACCTCCTCCACCGTAATGTCGGTGACGCACTCTCTGTTCCCATAACTGCACGCATAGGGAGCTTTAAATGTATGAGAACAGGGAACACAGGGAAGATTCTTTTGAATGATGACAACCTTGCCGCCGGTTGGCCTCTGATCTGCCATATCAGAAGGACCTGCGATGTCAACAACAGGTATATTCAACGCGTCTGCCATGTAAATGACGCCGGTGTCAACGCCGATGAAAAGCAACAATCTCTGCATAAGCGCAGGGAGTTCGGCAAGCGTGAATTTGCCCGCCGCATCAATGACCGCATCTCTGCGCCGCATGATTTTCAGTATTTTATCAGAAACATCCCTGTCTTTTTCAGAGCCGATAAGCATTACGACTGCGCTGCGCTCCGCTATCAATCTATCCGCAAGGGCTGCCATATTCTCTGCGCCCCATTCCTTGAGCCTGTTGCCGCTGGTAACGGCAAGGCCCACCGTGGGGCTTGAGGCTTGGGGCTTGGGGCTTGGGGCTAATAATCTCTCAGTTTTTTCATTGGCGTCTGGTGATTGGAAAACCTCTTTTGAAATATCGTCGTCATCGATGCCGATGGCCTTGAGCATCGCCATATAGGTCTCTGCGACAAGCCTGCCCCGCCTATGCCTTTCAAGATATGTAGAAAATATGGATGCCGTCATGTAGGTGATTCCCGCAAAATCAGGCATCACGGAAATTCTTACAGGAATAAGCCCCCAGAACATGGCAATAGTAAATGGGACATTTGGGTTGAGCGATATTCCGATATCATATCTACCACTGTAAATAAGCCTCGCCAATTTCACCTTGCCGGCAAATCCTTTATAGAAGTTGCTTTCAAGAGGTATAATCTCATCCACATATGGATTATGCTCAAGGAGCTCTTTGGTAAGAGGACTTGCCATTACCGACAGACGGGCGTCAGGATATTTTTCCTTAACCGCCCTGAAACCATGGGTGGAGCAGATAAGATCGCCGATCTTGGCAGTCTGGATTATCAAAACTCGCCGCATCTCTCTTTTCCTGAAAAACAGAAAAAAGTAGAGGATCGGCGAAGCCAGATAGGTGAGCAACACATAGAACACCTAACTTAACACCTCTTCAAAGACCTTGCTGACTCCGCTTATATACGCATCCATGGAAAATTTTTCCCGCGCCCGCGCTCTCCCTTTTTCACCCATCACATTCCTCAATTCGCTTGAGGCGATCAGTTTTAACAGGGCTTCAGTCAATGCCTGAGGATTTTTTGCCGGAACCAAAAAGCCGGTTTCGCCGTCAACAACAAGCTCTGACGGGCCGGTTACATCGCATGCAATAACAGGCTTTGCCATAAGCATTGCCTCAAGTATAACCCTCGGCAAACCTTCCTGTTCGGAAGATAAAACAAATATGTCCATCGCATTGATATACGAAATCGCATCCGTCTGAAAACCGGTAAATATCACTTTATCCTGCAATCCCTTTTTCAAAACATCTTCCTGTAAACTTTTTCTTTCAGGCCCGTCGCCGACCACAATAATTTTGAATTTTGAATTTTGAATTTTGAATTTATTATTCAATTCTCCCACTGCCTCAAGCAAATCATTTATCCGTTTTCTTTTTATCAAGGAACCGACCGTGCCGATTACCATTTCACCGTCTCCTATCCCCCATTGCTTTCTTATCTCTGAAACTGCCGTCACCGGGTTGACATTCGGATCAATGCCGTTGTAAACAACAGCGCATTTCCCCGCGTCAACCCCTTGTTTTACGAACATCTCCTGAACGCCTTGAGAAACACATATCATTTTGGTGAGCCAGTTATTTACCGCATCCACCTCAACCCTATTCAACTCCGCGCCAATGCGGCTGTGCTGGATGCAGGGGATATTTGCAATCCTTGCGGCCATGATGCCTTCAAGGTTTGACGAGGGTTGATTATTCATATACAGGAGTCCTATCTTTCGTTCTCTTGAAATTTCTGCTATCCGCGCTGCATTCGGTTTAATCCTGAAATGACAGTCAATCAAAAACACAAAATATTTCTTCAGTTTTTTACCGGGGGAAAATATTATCCTTACCGACTCTTTTAATATTTTAGATACAACAGGCTGTTTTTTTTGTTCCAACAGCAGAAAATCTATTCCGAGTTTTTCAATCTCCGTCTTTATGTCAGACTCATTACCCTTTTTATAATTATGATAAAACAGGGCAGTGAACTGATATTTGCTCCTATCAATTCTCTTCAACAACTCAAGGAGGCTGTTTGTCCCGCCGCCCCATTCCTTGCCAGTATCAAGAATAAGAATTCTCTTCGATGCCATTATATTTGAACAACCTGTTTAGTTGTATCAAGAACATACTCAGCAAGTTTCTCATTGCTCAAAGATTTTTTTGCAAGATTATATCCCCTTTCAGCAATACCTGCGCTTAAGATTGGATTATCCAGATAATATCTTGCCTGCCTTTCAAAATTCATTAAATTATTTTCTATAAACACGCAGTTTTCGCTGTCTATTAAATCAAAAGGGAGCTCTATATTTGGACGGGAAATAAATAATAATGCGCCGCAGAGCAGAAGTTCATAATGTTTGGGACAATCCCACCTTCTACCAGCAAGACTTATGCTTATCTTAGACCTCTTTGATATTTCATAAAATTCATTTTTGCTAACCTTGCCGTCCTTTGTAGTTATTACTTTATATTTTGTTTTGAGATTATCCAGCATCGGCAAAATCTTTATGCGGTTATAATTCATATGTATATTGCAGAGATAAGAAATATCTATATTCCTTTCATCATACGGTTTAATTTTATCTATGTCTGTAAAATGGGCAAACGAGTCTTTGTCATAGGAAATCCAATAAGGTCTTAATTTCTCCGCCAGTTTAATCTTCTGCTGTTTGTTAAGACGAGACTCAAACAATCTGAAGCAGAAAAATCTGTCAAACGGCAATTCATTTTTAAAATATACAATGCAATTCAAAAGAAGGTCTAAATCAACCGGCCAGATAAATCGGTCATCAGTGTCATCAAAAACTATGAAAGGCGGAAGTTCAATGCCTTTATTCAACCAGTCGGCAACCAATGTGCCGCCCATCTTATATTTATTTGATTCAAGCGAATATTTAACCTTCCTTGACAGCCGTGATAAAAACCCGTGTTTGCCTGCCTTGTAATCCACGCGGCATACTGTTGTTATAATTAAATCATAATATCCCTTTTTAAGGTTTTCAATAATAGCAGGATATTCTGGGTATGAAATATTGGCATTATCAAATTTTAACTGATATGTGCCAATAACATTATAACTCTGTGTAATAATATTTGGATAATGGTCAAAATCCACGCCAAGTTTACTCAAACCCAGAACAAGATTATCAAATCCGATCAGAGAATCCCTCTTGGGAACCCCTATCACAAGAATCTTCATGCTAGTTTTATTGCAACTCCTTCAAAATAGATTGGTATTTGGTATAAAGTTAGCTATGCATCTGCCACTGTTCTTTCAAAAATAACTTCTACTTATTCTATACTCAATCTGGTTTAGAACCTTCAACGTTGACGGCGGTATTATGATACAAGACCGCATGTATAAACCATCCCTTCACCTATAACCCAAAACCTTCTTATACACCTCATATATCTTCACTGCATTTTTACTTGCGTCAAAATGCCCTTCAACGCGTCTCCTCCCCTTTTGCCCCAACTCGTTTGCAAGGCTGCGATTATCCATAAGCAGGGCGAGCTTTTCCGCAAATCCGAAAAAATCCCCTGGCACAAAGGTAATGCCTGCATCTCCCACGATCTCAGGGATTGAGCCTGAGGCCGAAGCCACCACTGGTTTGGCGCAGGCCATAGCCTCCACCAACACCATGCCGAACTGCTCTTGCCAGGTCATGGCCGGATAGCTTGGACAGACAAACACATCCGCCAGATTATACAGCCTTCTCATGTCTTGATACGGCGTAAAACCCGCAAAACGGAAATGCCTTTCCACGCCCGCCTCGGCGATGATCTTTTTCAGATTTTCCAATTGCGCGCCTCTGCCCGCGACAACAAACCGGAAATTTTTACGGCCGTTTGCCATTAATATTTTTGCGGCATAGGGGAGCATATGCACCCCCTTCCACGAAACAAGTTTGCCAACATAGAGGATGATAAAATCTCCCTCATCTATGCTATATTCTTTCAGAAGCCCGGAATACTTGGGTTCCGGTTTGAAAAGGTTCAGGTCTAAGCCGGTATATATCGTAGTAATCTTCTCTTCCGGCACGTCCTCCAGCAGCATGGTTTTTTTAATGGTATCACACCACGGAATAAAATGGTCTATCATTTCATACGAGCTGTGTTTTATATAGTTAGTTTTGTCGTCAAATATTTGGCGATACGGTATATTCTCGGCATAGCTCACCACGAGTTTGAATCCCGCGCCTCGTCGTTTCAGTTCCGCAAGGGTGTAAAGAGAGCGGCTTGAATCATGGCATTCCACCAGATCATAATTTTGCAGATATTTACTCAGAGAGTTGAAATAAAAATCCATTTTTTTATACGGAGCCTTGATAATCCTTGTCAGAGAGCCGGGCAATGCGGACAATCCAAGCAATATCTCCTCTTTGTGGCTCAGTCTCTGCTTTTGCAGTTTCACCTCTTGGACATCAAACTTATTATTTTCCCCGACAAACACCGTCACATCGGTTTCCGGAATATCCACAAGCGGCTCGAACATCTGAGACATCCACTTGGAAACTCCGTTTTCCCATACAATGCCTATTTTCACAATTTTACCCCGACCCCGATGACATCTGTAACTGCGTCAAACACCTCATCCACGCTGATATTTTCCATGCACTTCTGATATTCACACTTTTTGCTCACGCACGGATCGCAGGTCTTCCACTTCTGAATAACTCTGTGCTTCTCCTGGTCGTAGTATGGCCCTGTTATTCTATAGTCCGCAACCGCATACAGCGCCACAACAGATATGCCGACCGCAATGGCAATGTGCATGATTCCTGTGTCGCCTGTAATCAAAACCTTGAATCGTTTCACCAGCGCCGGCATCTGCTTGAGAGGAATTTTTCCTGCAGAGACAATTATCTCATCTCCAATTTCTTTACCAAGCCTTTCGCAATAATCTCCCTCTGCAGGAGAGCCTGTAATGACAATCTTCGTCATCGGATACGCTGCAATAAGCCTTTTACCCAGTTCTATAAACCTATCGGCAAACCATATCCTGCTTATTGTTGACGCGCCAACCTGAAACCCCACCAGCGCATCAGCGTCCTTTACCCCTTGCTCATTCAGAAACTTGGACACCGCTTCTTCATCTTCAGCTTCTACCGGCAAAACCATTCTCTTATCTTTGCTGCTGCAGCCAACGATGGCTGCCACCTTTAGCCTCTGCTCTATGCCATGCACAAACTCGGAGGTGGGAGGTGGGGGGCGGGGGGTGGTATTGGATAGTAGAAAGCTGTATTCACTCGTATTCGGCAATTTTACAATGAAATGCGCGCCAGCCAGATATGCCATTGGTGTTGCCTGTGGTTCATTTCCATGAAATATCAACACAAGGTCAAATTTGTGCTTGCGTAATTCCCGGACTGTTTTGAAAAACTTTTTGTAACCGCCATAGTAGGGGATGATGCCATCTATGTGCGGATTGTTTTCAAACATCTCCATGTTCGCATTGTTGAAATGGGCGATTATCTTTGCATCAGGATAGCGCTCTCTGACAGCCTTTATTGCAGGCGTTGAAAGGAGCGTATCGCCGATTGCAGTTGATGATACCACAAGAATATTTCTGACCTTATCCGGATCAAAACATTTTAAACTTGTCTTGCGCCTGTCAAACGCCTTGAGCAATCTCATAGAAAGGTAAAGAATGCCGTCAACAGGGTGCAGTCTCATCCCCTTCCTCGCAGGGCAAGATATATTTTTGAAAACAGCGGGTTCGTATATATCCGCGCCTTGTTTTTAAACCATCGGACCCTATCCTTCACAACAATCCGCTCTATGCAAAACCTGTCCGAGCCTTTTTTTACAACGCCTCTTTTTGTGGTGAACAAAGCCGTATATCCCGCGTCTTTAGCCGCTTTGACAGACTCCGGTGTATACGAGCCTTTTGGCCAGCAGAGATAGGGGCGCGGTTTATTTAATTTTTGTTCCATTACTTTCTTGGAACCTTCAAGTTCCCTTATCAATTCTTCATCAGACAATTCAGCGCACTTTTTATGGCTCATGGTGTGGGAATAAAATTCCACCAGCCCGCTCCCCTCCATCTCCCGTATCCTATCCCAGTTCAGAATAACCTTATCGGCCTGACTTGTTGCTATCAGTTCTTTGCCTTCACGATGAGAAGGCGTTGGTGTTTCATTACTCCTGACTCCTGACTCCTGACTCCTGACTATGTTTGACGCTTCTTCCACCCAATCCGTCACAATAAATATCGTTGCCTTGATATTATATTCCTTCAAAACCGGAAAGGCATGAACATAGTTGTCAAGATAGCCGTCGTCAAAGGTAAGGGCAACGGTCTTTTCCTTTATTTCAACATCACTAAGAATATAACCGACAACCTCATCGGCGCTTAATGTTCTATACCCTGCCTCTTTCAAAAACCGCATCTGCGCTTCAAACACATCAGGTGTTACACTCACCATATCGCCTTTATGAGGGCTTACATGGTGATACATAAAAACAGGAATAGGACTCATCTTTTCCTCTTCCCAATAAGGGACTCATAAAAATTATACATTCTTTCAACCATTGCATCAACGCTGTATTTTTCTTCAACAATCTTTCTTCCCGCATCTCCCATTTTCTTCATTCTTTCTTTATCTTTCAAGAGGCCTATGATTGCTTCTGCAAGGGCATGCGGGTTTTCAGGCTCTACAAGGATACCGGAAGTACCATCCTCAACAACCTCTGGAACGCCTCCGACCTTTGTCCCTATCACAGGCTTTCCCATTGCCATTGCCTGCAGCACCGATTGAGGCAAAGATTCTTGAAGCGTGGGGAGCGCGAAAATATCCAGCGACTTTAGTATATCAGGAATATCTTGTCTTAAACCGAGCAGAAAGACCTTATCGGTTAAGTTCAGTTCTTTTATCTTATTTTTAATATTCCCTTCCTGCGGACCGTCGCCTGCAAATACAAAAACCGTTTTCGGGAATACCTTGAGAACTTCAGGAACAGCCTCGATAAGGATATGATGCCCTTTTTTAAATCGTAATATTGCCACCGTGCCTATGACATTTGTGTCGTCATCTATATTCAGTTCTTTCTTAAGGACATCCTTTGCAGCGTCAATATTAAATATGCGCATATCAACACCGGTAGGCGCTGCAATAATTTTTTCCGGTGGTATACGGAGAGAAATCAAATACTGTCTAACATATTCGCTGGTGGTCACAACCTTATGAGGCAGCAAGCTATAGGTAAGCCTTGAGGTTATAGGCAGCGCCAGATGCCGCATCCTGACTATAACAGGTTTTCTGCCTGAGAGCCTGCCGGCTATGCCTGCAAGAAGGCTGTCTCTCCCGCTGTGGGTGCTGATTATGTCTATCTTTTCAGCTTTGAGGAGTTTCAAAATATTTCTTACGGCAAATGCATCATAACTCTTTTCCATCCTGCATATTCTTATTTCAATTCCATTCTCCGATGCCTTCCGGGCAATGATACTGTCAGGCTGACACAGAATGATTACCCTTGCCCCCCTGTTTTTTAACCCGATGGATTCCAGAAATATCCTGTTCTCCTGGCCTCCCCATCCTTTTGATGATTCTGTATGCAAGATTGTAAAAGCCATTTTACCTTTTTAAATGCCTTTCTATTATTTCCATTACTTCATCAACCGTAATATCTTCCAGACATTTGCTTATCTTGCTTCCGTCGCAGCCGTCTTTGCCGCACGGGATGCACTCCCAATCCCGCTGAATAACCGTGTGCTTCCCAAACGTCTGGATTCCATTTCTTTGTGCATATGGAGATTCTAACTTTGAACTTTGAACTTTGAACTTTGAACTGTAGTTATCCCACGGCCCCCAGTGAAATGCGCCTGACGGGCCGAAAAGCGCCACTACAGGGGTGTCAACAGCAGCAGCGATATGCATAGGCGCTGAATCCACTCCAAAAAAAAGCCTTGCCCTTTTTGAAATTGCGCCGAGTTTTTTTAGGTCTATATTCTCGATAAAGGAAATGGGTTTATTTTTGGCAAGTTCAATAATCCTGTTTGCCTTATCCATCTCTCTTTTGTCAGGACTGCAAGTTATAATGACTTTTGCACGGCACTGTTCTTGAATACGGTCAATGACATCAGCCATGGCCTCATCTTTCCAGCATTTAAAAAGCCAGCGGGAGGTTGGATGGATATGGACGATAATATCACCCTCTTTGACGCCCTTTTCCTTCAAGGCAGCGCTCAGCCATTTCTCGTCGTCCTTTGAGATATAAAAGTCAATAGCTGCAGGCTGAAGGCTGAAGGCTGGTCGTAAGACCTCTTTATCAGGTCTTATGCCGGCATTGCTTAAAAGTTCAAGATTTTGAAGAACAGTATGGCTGTCCCTATCAATCGAGAATCTATGGGTATATAAAAATTTCTTGCCGGCAAAACCTCCGGCTTGCTCACAACCTATACGATACCTTGCCCCGCTCAAAAATGAATACAATGCCGGCCTGTCACCGCCTGTTAAATCAATTGCCATATCAAAATGTCTCTCCCTTATTTTCTTTACGAAAGAAAGCTCATACATGATTCTATTTAAAAAAAATCGCTTGGAGTATAAATTTTTCTGACCCCTGACCCCTGACCCCTGACCCCGGTAGTTAAGCATAGACCTGTCCAGCGACATAATCTCATCAACACACGGATTGCCAAGAAGCGCATCCTCTGTTCCTGAATTTGCAAGCGCTGTTATGCAGGCAAAGGGGAAGGCATCTTTTAATATCCTTATGGCAGGGGTTGTAAGCAGCACATCGCCGATGTGGCGGAGTTTAATGACAAGGATTTTTCTTATATCTTTAAACTCACTTCTCACTTCTCGCATCTCACATCTTTTTTTGACATCTCCCGGAGTTTGGCATATTTTGAGAAAGTATATGCCGAATAGAGGCCTGACAGGATAACGCCCATATAACCTTCCAAAAAGCCCTTCTGCAAAAAAAACATCTTTAAAAAAGTAAAGCACGGTCTAAAAATTAAATCTAACAACCCTGTATTCTTCCCATTTTTAAACATCTCCTCGGCCGCAAGCGTTGAATATCTGTCCATCCTCTTTAGATAATCGCTTACATCCCTATATGTATAATGCTCTAACGGAGTCTTAAGATAGCCAGCCTTTCCTTGAATCTGAACAGCCTCATGTACATCGCGCTCATTAAATTGCCCTTTGTCCTTTTTATAGAGCCTTAGATTATAATCAGGATACCAGCCGCAATATCGTATCCACCTGCCGCCAAAGAAATTTTTACGCGGGATATTGTAGCCATCGCAGCCGCCATTGTTCAAAACCGATTCTATCTCTTTCCTCAGTTCAGGCGTAACCCTCTCGTCCGCATCAATATTTAAGAGCCAGTTATTTTTAGCCCTGCCTGCAACTAAATTCTTCTGTTTGCCAAAACCATGCCATTCGTCAACAAAAACCTTTGCGCCGTATTCCTTGCAAACATAGACGGTTTTGTCGCTGCTTCCCGAATCAGAGACAAGTATTTCGTCAGCCCATTTTACGCTTTCAAGACAGGCACGGATGTTTTCTTCTTCGTTGAGGGTTATTATAGTGACGGAAATCTTTTGCATAATATATAAGGCTCATACTGTAAGAGTGTGGGTAAAAAAGAGCCGTAAAGCAATCATAACATAGCATAGAATAAGAGAAAAAAGAAGTTTTAAATGAGTTATTTTTGCTTGACCTGACTCATAACTTTCCCTATAATTTGCACAAATACAAGCATGCGACATAAGGAAGGGAAAAATGAAATATGGGACAAAAATAATCATTACCGTAATTATAATCATGTTATCAGGTGGTGCTTTATACGCCACTTGGACGAAGGAAATAAATATGCTCAAATTGAACGCTCAATCCATTCTTGCTGTTCTCGGAATTTTAGTGGTTCTATTTTCAGTAATGAAAGTAGTTTCTCCTGGAATTAAAATAAAAATAGTCTCGAATTATTATACGCTTGATAAAGATAAACGAGGATTATTCATACTGAAATTACAAACCATTTCCAATGTTGATCTCGTATTGGAGGATGTTAAGATTAATGTCATATTGAAGGATGGTAGGCCTCTTAAAATGATCCCTTTTTCGGTTAGGTGGAAAGGGGTTGTTTTTAAAATGTTAGATATAAAGAACCAAGAGCGCGATTACAAATTACTGAAACCTTTGGAGCCAGATTTAAGAACTTTTGGTATTAAACAGGGCAGTAATGAATGTTATATTTCTATGAGGTCAGAAGAAATTTTCGAAGATAAACCCATTACATTATGGTCATTTGAGTTGAAATATCGGCAGCATCTCCTTCCTATGCCGAATCTGCCCTGGTTTAATAGAAAAACAATTACTGTAGTTCAACCAGAAGGAAAGGATCTTTATTTTGATGATTCTCTGTTTCAAAAAATATCTCCTGAAGAAAGGCAGAAGCTAATTGATGAGCTTTAGCCGTGTAGGTTGGGTTGAGCTTTGCGAAACCCAACAAACCATTGCAACGCACTTGCCCCCCCATTCCCCCTAAAATGGGAACAAATGGGGTCAAATGGAACGTCTGGGGTCAAACCCTCATTATTCATTTATCAATATCCCCTTCAAATGCTCTGCTTCCCTTTTAAGGTTCTGGTCTTGTTTCAGCCTTTCCTCCATAGCCTTTATAATCCCGCTTATCGCAGGGCCTTTAATGCCAAAGCAGTTGCCAATCGCTATATTCCTCTCGCCACTAAGCGCCTTAGATAGGTATATCGCTATCTGTCTCTCTTTTTTACCTTTCTTCCTTTTTTTAAGCAGTTCCTCTCTATCTATGACATAGTGTTTGCAACAGACTTCTATTACTCTGTCTATAGGTATTTTCTCCCTCAACCTCTTTATCTGCGGAAGCTCAGCATCGTCTTTTATTTTATCCAGAAGCTTCAATATCTTTGCCTTGAATCTCTTCCCCCCAAGCATTATCCCTGCTTCAACTTCGTTAAATGGGCTTTCTTTTTCTCCAATACCTGCTTCAATAAATCCTCTGTAAGCATTTTCAGCCTTCCTTTTTTTCTCCGAGAAATATGAAAGGGTGTCGGTTGTGCCAACTAAGGCATTTGCCCTCTTGCCTGTGAAAGCCCCGCAACTCGTCCATTTGTAATCCTCTGGCCTCTCAACTATCTTTGCCCTTACAGGGTTTAGGTGAATATAGCGGCTCAGGGCGAGGAGGTATTCGTCCTTGTCCACTATGATTGCCTTAAATCTTCCTTGAAATAGATGTCCACTCCGATGGTATCTCCTGTTTATGTAAACCGTGTAGCTCGTGTTTATGTTTTGCATTATCCGGGATATATTTGCCTTCGGTGTTTCTATCAAGAGATGATAATGGTTGTCCATCAATGTATATGCATGGAGGAGATAGCCGTATCTTTCTTTTGTCCTTTCCAATATCTCTAAAAACCTCTCTTTGTCTTTATGTTCAAAAAACACCTTCTCCCTCATGTTTCCCCGTGAGGTTATATGATAAAATGCCCCTTCAAATTCTATTCTTAACTGCCTTGCCATTTGTTATCATTCTATACACTATATCTAATGACTCTGTCAAATGAAGTTTGAAGGTTTGACCCTTTGACCCACTCTGACCCTTTGACCCACTCGGTGAAGTGTCCCTGTGCTTGACAAAACAAAATAAGGATGTTATAAACGGAAACACAATAACTTTCCGGCGATGGAGTCCGCCGTGAACCATTTGCTTTGGCAAACTGATGACCCATGCAAAAAAGATAAGCAGGGGTCTTTGTTATTTCGGGGATAGTCTTATGCAATTTTTTTATATAGCCTTATTAGGCGCTTTCGGATGCTTGGCGCGTTACTTCCTTTCAGGATGGTTTTATAATTTGTTAGGCAAAAATTTCCCTTACGGCACCTTCGCTGTAAATATAATAGGCGCTTACTTAATAGGGTTTATTATGGAGTTCAGTACGCAAAGCGAGCTTATATCTCCGAACTTACGTATAGGCCTTACGATCGGCTTTTTAGGCGGCCTTACAACTTTTTCTACATTCAGCTATGAAACTTTACGGTTGCTCGAAGATAGCGAATTGCTGATCGCTTCAATAAATATATTTTCAAGCGTGCTGACATGCCTCTTTTTTACATGGGCCGGAATAGAAACCACAAGATATCTATTATGAGGAGGTCCCAATGACAAAGTTCGTAGGAGAAAAAGTCTCAATGCGCATTTTTTTGGGCGAAAGCGATAAATACGGCCACAAACCTGTGTATGAGGCCTTGGTAGAGCTCTTCAGAAAGGAAGGTTTTTCCGGAGCGACTGTCATACGCGGGATCGCCGGGTTCGGCGCCCACAGCGTTTATCATACACATAAGATTTTACGGCTTTCAACTGACCTGCCGATTATCGTTGAGGCGGTAGACGCAAAGGAAAAATTTGATGCGATTATGCCCAAAATAGACGACCTTATGAACGGGCACGGCGGAATGATAACCCTTGAGAGCGCAACCGTCATAAGATACACCCACAAAAACGAGAAAATTAAAGGAGCGTAGCCTGATACGCCGAATGGAGAACAGAAAATTTTTCGGTTTCGGACGGAATGTGTTTGTGGCTGGACTTGTGAGCTTTTTTATGGACATAAGTTCAGAGATGATATACCCGCTGGTGCCCCTCTTCCTTGCGAACATCCTCGGAGTGAATAAATCGGTAATCGGCCTTATAGAAGGCATTGCTGAATCAACGGCAAGCATTCTAAAAGTTTTTTCTGGCTATTTTTCTGACAGATTGGGAAATCGCAAGTGGCTTACGGCCGCCGGCTACGGGCTGTCTACTTTTAGCAGGCCCATAGTCGCGCTTGCCTTCAGCTGGCATCAGGTGCTGGTTTTCCGTTTTGTAGACAGGTTCGGGAAAGGCGTCCGCACCGCGCCGCGCGATGCTATCATTGCGGAGTCGAGCGAAAAGGCATATCTTGGAAGGGCCTTCAGCTTCCACCGTTCAATGGACACAATGGGCGCGGCAGCAGGTCCTGCCCTTGCCTTTTTCTTTCTCGGTATATTCCCGAACGATTACCGGAAGGTCTTCTGGCTTTCCATCATACCCGGGATAATCGCTGTCCTTTTGATCGTATTTTTTATAACAGAAAAAAAAGCCAACCATAGAATCGACCAGGATAGGCCAAAACTTACTTTCAGGCATTTTGACTGGAGGTTCAAGGCCTTTGTTTTGATAGCCGCGGTCTTCGCGTTCGGCAATTCAAGCGATGTATTCCTTATACTCAGGGCGGAGCAGGTTGGAATTTCGGCTTCCGTGATCCCTCTGGTTTACCTGTTGTTTAATCTCATATATTCATTATCATCCATACCCGCAGGCATGGCCGCTGACAGGTTCGGGAAAAAGAGGATTATACTGGCGGGCTTTATTCTATTCGCATTCCTGTATTACGGGTTTGCGGTTGCTGTAAGCGCAAAGGCGATATGGGTTCTCTTCTCTCTCTACGGGGTTTTTATGGGGCTTACGGAAGGAATTCAGAAGGCGTTTCTCGCCGCGATAATACCGGCCGAATTTAAAGCGACCGCATTTGGCGTCTATAATACCGCCGTAGGGCTGGCGATGTTTCCGGCCAGCCTCATAGGAGGTTGGCTATGGGATAATATCTCTCCGGCCTCCACCTTTTATTTCGGCGCAATTACGGCCTCCGTATCGGCTGTGTTTTTTGCCGTATTTATAGCGGCCGTAAGGATAAAATCTTAGTTTCCCAAGTGTTGCGCTTCCTTATTGAACTCTGGGTTATTAAAAAAGGAATTATGTGTTATAATAAAAACCAAAGCGGCGGTTTAAGCTATAAGGAGATAGGCATTCTCTTCACTCATCAGCCTTAACCCATCTATATGCCATTGAGCGACACTCTGGGCCACGATAGGGAAATAGGGATTCTCAGGAAGGCTATTTCCAATAAGAGGATAGCCCATTCATTCTTATTTGTTGGACCACATGGCATCGGCAAGCGGTTTACTGCGGTTTCGCTTGCAAAGGCGCTCAACTGTTCTGCCCTGAGCGATGATTTTTGCGGGGAATGTCAAAATTGCAGGGATATAGATAATTCCTCCTATGGCGATGTTTTTATTATTGAGCCGAGAGAGCCTGAATCAAAAGGCGGGGAAGTAGACCATGAAACCGGCATAATAAAAATAGATGCTGTAAGAGATGTGCAGCAAAGGCTGTCTTACAGGGCTGTCAGGGGCGGCAAGAAGATATGCATAGTGGATGGCGCGGAAAAGATGAACAAGGAGGCTCAGAACGCCTTTCTCAAGACGCTTGAAGAACCGCCGCCCGATTCCGTTATAATATTGATCGTCAGTGACGGGACTGTCCTTTTGCCAACCATAATCTCCCGGTGCCAAAGGATAAATTTCAGGCCGCTGCCGCGAAATATTATGGTCGGAATAGTCAGAAAAAAGATTGAGCTTACGCATAAAGAACGATTGGCTGTAAATGATGAGACTGCCGCGCTTCTGTCTTCTTTAAGCGGAGGGAGCGTTGGAAAGGCGCTGGGCTGGGATATAGAATCAATGCTTGAACAAAGGAAAAAGATTGTAGAAATGCTGCCGCGGCTTTCTTTGACGGACATGGAAGGGCTTTTTAAGGCGGCGGAAGAGATATCTAAAGGCGATAGGCCTGTGGAATCTCTGGAGTTTTTAAAGATGTGGTATAGAGATATGGCGGTAGTAAAACAAGGCGGGGAGGATATGATTATAAACTCCGATATTCTGCCGGTTTTAAAGCAGCATGCCGGAGGTAAAACATTTGACCGGCTTGCGAACGGTTTCAAGCTCATCCATCAGGCCCAGATGGATATTATGCCGCCGCAATATGCAAATAAACAGTTGACTGTTGAAAATTTGTTGATGCAGTTAGCTTATAACAGGTAGCTGATAGCTCATGGCTCAGAGTTCATAGCTGATAGTAAATACTATGAGCCATGAGCTATCAGCTATGAACTATGAGCTAAACAACGGAGGTTTTACCCAATGCCGGCAGTAGTAGGCGTGAGATTTAAAAAGACGTGCAAGATATATGACTTTGATACCAATAATCTGGAACTTAAGCCGGGCGACCATGTGATTGTTGAGACAGAAAAGGGCATGGGTATGGGGCGGGTTGCGCGCGGTCCGGTTGAAAAGGATGAGGCCGGTCTTGTTCAGCCATTAAAAAAGGTAATCCGGAAGGCTGCCGAGAGCGATATGGAAAGGCTTGAATTCAACAGAGAAAGGGAAGCTGAGGCGGCTGCTATCTGTAAGCGGGAGATAGCCAAATACGGCCTTTCCATGAAGCTTATCAATGTAGAATATCTTTTTGACTCCAGCAAGGTGATATTCTCGTTTATTTCCGAAGATAGAGTTGATTTTAGAGATCTGGTCAAAGACCTGGCCAATGAACTCCATACCCGCATAGAGATGCGTCAGATAGGCGTAAGGGACGAGGCAAAGATGTTGGGAGGGATAGGCCCGTGCGGCAGGATGCTCTGCTGTTCAACGCATCTTGTGGACTTTGAGCCGGTGAGCGTTAAGATGGCAAAGGAGCAAAATATCTCTCTGAATCCCGCAAAACTCTCCGGTGTATGCGGCAGGCTTATGTGCTGTCTTTCCTACGAGGCTGCGCAGGGCGGCGCGGCGCCCGATTGCTGCATAAGTCCTATATGACTTATAAGACCTATTCCCATGTCGCAAAATAAAAAGACATTTTACATAACAACGCCCATCTATTATGTCAATGATGTCCCGCACATAGGCCATGCCTATACCACTATCGCTGCGGACTGTTTTGCGAGGTATAAGAGGCTAAAGGGATACGATGTGTTGTTTTTGACCGGCACGGACGAGCATGGTCAGAAGGTGGAAAAGGCTGCAAGGGAAGCGAAGGCAAGGCCTATAGAACTCGCAGACAGGGTTGTGAAGAGATTTAAAGACCTATGGGAAAGACTCAATATATCAAATAACGATTTTATCCGCACAACTGAAGACAGGCATAAAAGGGCTGCTGCCCATCTGTGGCAGAAGGTGAAAGCAAACGGCGATATCTACCTCGGGGAATACGAAGACTGGTACTGCACGCCGTGCGAGACATTCTGGACAGAAACAAACCTTGTGGACGGCAAATGTCCTGACTGCAAAAGGCCTGTTGAAAAACTGAAAGAGCCGAGCTATTTTTTCAGAATGGGAAAATATCAGGATGCGCTTATACAACATATTGAGGCGAACCCTGATTTTATACAGCCTGAGAGTAAAAAGAATGAGATTTTAAGTTTTTTAAAGAAAGAAAAACTGCGCGATTTAAGTATCAGCAGGACATCCTTCTCATGGGGCATACCTGTCCCTGATGACCCCAGACATGTTATCTATGTCTGGTTTGACGCTCTGACCAACTATCTGACAGCCTCTGGCTTTCCTGAAGGTTCTGAAACATTCAATAGATACTGGAACAATCAGGATGGAGAGGTGCTTCATATTGTTGGCAAGGACATCCTGAGATTTCATACAATCTACTGGCCTGCATTTTTGATGTCAGCAGGGATAAAACTGCCGACGCGGGTATTTGCCCACGGCTGGTGGACTGTAGAAGGGCAAAAGATGAGCAAGTCCATTGGCAATGTGGTTGACCCGAATGAGGTGATAGAAAAATACGGCGTTGACCAGCTCAGGTATTTTCTCTTGCGGGAGGCGCCGTTCGGCAATGACGGAGATTTTTCCGTAGGCGCGCTCAAGGGGCGGATAAACGGGGATTTGGCGAATGATCTGGGGAATCTGTTAAGCCGGACGCTGACCATGATTGAGAAATATTGCGAAGGTAAAATTCCTTCTTTTAGCAATAATACCAGCGTAGATATGCAGAGCGAAATGAATATCAAGAACCGTTTCCCTATTGATGTAGACCGTCACATGAACAACCTGCAGTTCCATTTGGTTTTGTTTGACATATGGTCTGTTATAGGCAGCATGAACAGATATATTGAAGAGGCAGCGCCATGGAAGGTTTACAAAGAAGGAAATAAAACAAAGCTCAACAACATACTTTACACCCTATGCGAAGGTTTAAAAATAATTGCAATTTACCTCTACCCCTTCATGCCGACAACCGCCGAAAAAATATGGCGGCAGCTTGGATTGAAAAATAATTTTGATGGTATGATTTTGGAGAATGAGGTAAAATGGGGCAAGGATATAAGCGGGACAAAGGTTTGCAAAGGAGAGGTGTTGTTTCCAAAAATAGAGACTTAAAGACCTCAAACCTAAAGGTTTGAGTTACAGTAACTCAAGGCTTTAGCCTTGATAGCACAGGAGATGCCATGAAAAACTTACTGACTTTATTCATAATGCTTGCCTTTATTTCCGGCTGTTCAAATGGAAATGATAAAATAACGGCAAAGCCTGCTCAGGATAAATCTGTCCGTATCGTGAAACTGAATGTGGATAGGGAAGAGGAGGAGAGGCTCCAGAAGGCCGCTGATAAGGGGTATCAGCCGTGGAGAAACAATCCGGTGGATGTTGCCCATGCAGCCCTTGTCAATGGAGGCGCGAACGTGGCTGTCAAAGACTGCAATCTTCTGTCGGAAAATGGAGACGAGGCGGTGGTTGCTGCCAAGGATAAAAAAGGAGATTATAAGGTCATTTGCAAAAGGGTTGTAAAAACAGGCGGCATATGGACGGCAACAGAGGTGGAGGTTGCCGAAAGCGAAAACAGCGGCGCCAACGAAATGACGCCTGAACATATGGACCATGAGCATATGGGGCATGAACATTAAAAGCAGGCAAGGGGTAATAGGCGATAGGCAATGGGTAAGAACCTATAGCCATAGCCTCTTGCCTATAGCCTATTTTTATAAGCGTCTGACAACAAATGACTTGTAAAATGACAAGGTTTTTACTATATTATTACTAACAGTATTATTACTGCCGGTTTTTTTACAAGCTCAGCGAATGGACTCCCGATTAAAACCTTCGGGGACAAGTTATGAAGAATAAATTCTTTACCCTAAAATACCTTTCTGTCATCCCCGAGCGCTTCCCAACAATAATCTTCATGGCTGCATCCCTCCTCTTTTTCCCTTTCACATGGGTTGCCAATGCTGAGCCTCAAAAGGATATAGAAAAAAGCGAGCTCCTCCTCTTTTTTGAGGAAAAGGACCTCATGGTAAAAGGCGCATCCCACATAGAGGAGCCCCTTACAGAGGCCCCTGCAGTGGTCAATATCATCACCCAGGAGGATATAAAAATCCTTGGGGCAAGAAATCTCCTTGATGTGCTTTATACCATTCCAGGTTTTTTTGATATACAGGATATAAATGAGCATGTGGCGGCAGGCCGTGGCGTCTATGCCACATCTACCCATAAGTTTCTCCTCTTAAGAGATGGGCATAGATTAAATGACCCGCTTTTTGAAGATATCATGCCGGAAAATTCTATAAGCCTTGCAAGCATAAAAAGGATAGAGGTTATGCGGGGCCCAGGGGCAAGCCTCTACGGCAATGCAGCCCTCCTGGGCGTTATCAATATTGTTACCGTAGATGAAAAGGAGCCATCAAGGGTATCTGTGGGCGCAGGAAATTTTGGTCAGGAAACCGTTGACCTGATATACAACACCCCCCTTTCTGGAAACAGGCAATTTCTCTTTTTCTCATCCTTTTATAATTCTGAAGGCGAGAGGATAACACTTGACAGCAGCAGGGATTTTTCAAAAAATGCAGTGTCAGGTGAGCAGGATATTGATAGAAGGCCGCTAAACTATGACATCGGCATAAAATACAAAGGTGAAGAAACCCTTCTTTCACTTTCAACAAGGCGGGCATCTTATGATACGCCCAGAGGAAATCTGGGTCAGATACTAACACAAAATGATACCCTTGTAGACCCACAGCAGGATCTTTACAACACACACCTTGATTTTCAGTATATGCCCAAGTGGAATGACATAAAATTCAACCTCCGGCACTATCTTGATTACTCCAAGGTTATTACACCGCAGTATAGCGAGGTGTCCAGGAACGCCCTTCCCAATGGCAAGGCGTTTAACCTGGAACTGGAGGATATGAGGGGAGGCATAGAATACAGCGGCGCCATTGAGCATAGGAACGGAACCGCAATTGTCGGCCTTCAGGCAGAGGCATTCAGGCTTCTGGATAGTAAAATAGAGACATCCTTTGATGACCAAACAACCCTGAGAACAAAACAGGGACTGCCTGAAGAGACCGAATGGCTCGGCGCCATCTACATACAGGAAAAATATAATCTCATTCAGAATCTCATTTTAAATGGAGGCATAAGGTGGGATTACTATGAGGCCTTCGGCAACTCTATAAATCCGAGGATTGCTATAGTCTATAATCCTGCCGGAAGGTTTTATGCAAAGGCTATCTATGCAAAGGCATTTCAGGCGCCCAGCTATTTTTACAGAAAAGAGAATCAAGGGCTTGGTTATGGGGCGACAACAAAACTTGAACCGGAAAAGATGGATACATACCAGCTGAGTCTTGAAAACTGGTTCAATGATAAGGGCTGGTTCAGGATGACTTTTTTTTATAATGAACTCAAAGACCTTATAAGCAGGCCTGCCGGCGCATCTACCTATCAGAACTTTGGAAAGATGACAACAGAGGGGATTGAGACTGAGGCAAGGGTTGAAGTAAGTTCAGTAACCCTATTTGCAAACCACTCGTATATAAGACCGGTAAAGAGCGATACTGATGCCTCGCTCATCAGGGATGATGAGCTGATAAATTATCCGTCAAATATTATCAACGGAGGGATAGTGTGGAAATACAATGTCTATCTCTCAGGGAGTTTCTACGCAAGCTGGCATGACGACATAAAATCGCCCATCGGGACATCGTCTACAGCATATAGATATGAGCCTGATAATGAAATCCATGAAGCAGCAATCTTTAACCTCGCCATAAATGCCCAGAATTTTTATAAAGGTCTTGAGGCAAGCCTCAAGGTGCACAACCTCTTTGATGAAAGAGACTTAAGGGGCGGGACAGTGCTCATCCCATATCCTCAGGAGGGGAGAAATATCTTTTTTAATATCGGGTATAGGTTTTAATGACCAATGACTAGAACTTTTATCCCCATAACCATCGTCTTATTCTTCATCCCTTTTCCATCCTTTGCCGCTGATGTCGCAGCGATCAAGAGCATGGATATTATCCCATACGGTGAGGCGGTAAAGGGGTTTAAATCCGCTGTCAAGGCAGAGGTTAGCGAATATACGCTTGACGCGGAAGGTGACAGCGGGATAATTATAAAGATAAAAAATAAGAAGACAGAACTTGTATTCACCTTAGGCACAAGCGCATTGAATCTGGTAAAGGACGAACCCAAGGATACCCCGGTTATCTTTACCTTTGTTTTAAACCCGGATGCGGTAATTGGCAGGGGGAGAGGCAGAACCAATATCACAGGGATTGACATGCATATCCCTCCGGAGGAGCAGTTCCGTATTTTTTTACATGTCATGCCAAAGGCAAAACGGGTCGGTGTTGTTTATGACCCTGCAAAGAATCAGGGCACAATTGATGCGGCAAAAAATGCCGCTCAAAATCTCGGGATAACCCTGATAGCAAAGGCGGTAACATCCGGAAAAGAGGCAATAAATGCCATCTCTGATATGGAGGGAAAGATTGATGTCCTGTGGATGGTTCCTGATACAACAGTAATCACAAAGGAATCTATAGAATATATGCTGCTCTTCTCCTTCAGAAACAGGATCCCGCTCATCGGAATTTCCGATAAATATGTTAAAAGCGGCGCCCTTTTTGCCGTCTCCTTTGACAATGAGGATATGGGCAGACAGGCCGGCGAGATTGCCATGAGGGTGCTGGAGGGAGAGGATATCAAATCCATGTCCATGCTTAAACCGCGAAGATTAAGATTATCCATCAATCTCAACACCGCGGAAAAAATCGGTTTGAATATCCCGGAGGATATAATCAGGAGAGCGGATTATGTCTATAAATAGACAAGTAAACCCCCACACCTTGACCGCAGGGCATTATACCCTGCGGCAAGAAAAGAAGCAGCCCTGCGCCAAGAGCGCAGGGCATTCCCAACAAGGTGTGGGGGTAAACCGTGGAGAGGTTGGGGGCTTACCCCCCCCCCCCCCCCCCCCCCCCACAAAGGTTTCAGGGCAAGGGTTTTCTGGCTGGTTACCATCTTAGTGCTGGCAATGGCAATCCTTTTTACAGCGGTTGTCATATACCAGCAGGGCAGCCTTTTAAAGAAAGACCTTACGGACAAAGGGCTCTCTATTGCAAAAAATCTTGCGCATAACAGCGAGCTCGGGGTATTTACAGAAAACGCTAAATTTATTGAGCCCATTGTAGAGTATTTTAATATCAAGGCAGAAGAGGATGTTGTCTATGCCGCTATTTACAACATAAAGGGAAAGATAATCTATGAGTATGTAAAAGGGGACAGGGGCAGACCTCGCAGCATGGATGAGATAAAAGAAAGGATTGATGCGGAAAATGGAACATTCTGGGAGAAGATAATCTTCAATAATAACACCATCTATGAATTCTGGGCGCCTGTCATTGTGTCTGCTGCACTTAAGGGGGAGGAGATGGTTGTGGAGGGGAATAAAGGGGGAGGGGGCAGGCCCGTAGGTGTTGTTCAGTTAGGACTCTCGTTAAAGGGTATTGATGCCAGTTTGAGGGATATCATCTGGACAAGCATATCCATAACCCTCATCTTCCTTCCCGTTGGATTTATACTTACCTATATTACGGCAAGAAGGATAGTGGAGCCAATCTCAAGGCTCAAAAAGGGCGTGGAGGCGATTGAACAGGGGGGAAAATACGAGCCGATAGAAATTAAATCTGAAGATGAGATAAGGCATCTGGCATTATCGTTTAACAGGATGGTGGATGCCCTCCAGAAAAAGGATACGGAGATTATGCAGCATATAAGAGAGCTTTCAGCCATAAACTCAGTTGCCTTTGCTGTGAACCAGTCCCTTGACTTAGGCATTACCATTCATCACGCCTTAAGAGTGGTAATAAAGCTGACAGGCATGGAGGCAGGCTGGGTCTATCTCTTATCAGAAGATGGGGGCCTGCTTAGGATTACAGAATATGAAGGGGTTGCTCAAGGGTTTATTAAAAAGATTGATCTCCTGAAACACGGGGAAGGCATAGCAGGCATGGCGGTGATTTCAGGAGAGCCTATTGTTGAAGAAGACATCACAAATGATCCCAGAATCACAAGGGGCGCTATATGGGAAGCTGGGTTCAAGGCATTTGCCAGCATTCCATTGTGGTCAAAAGAAAAGACGCTGGGCGTATTGAATATAACATCCCATGCTGTCCACCCTTTTAGTCAGGATGAAAGAGAGATGCTCTCATCCATCGGCAGCCAGATAGGAACAGCAATAGAAAACTCCATGCTCTATGAAAAGATTAAGAGCCAGATTGAAGAGATAGAGAGGACTCAGGACAGACTCATCCACGCTGCCCGTTTGGCATCCCTCGGCGAACTTTCAGCAAATGTCGCGCATGAGGTGAATAACCCTTTGACAGGCATACTCACCCATACATCAATGCTCATGGACGATACACCTGACACAGACCCGAATAAGAAGAGATTGAAGATCATATACGATGAGACCATTCGCATAAAACACATCGTAAGAAACCTCCTTGATTTTGCAAAATACTCGGAGCCAAAAAAGGAAAATATATGTATACAGGATGTTATCAAGGAGACATTGGGTCTCATAGCGCATCTTGCAAAGGTCTCAAATGTGGAGATAGTGGAAAATTACCATGAGGATGGGCCGACAATGGTTTCCATTGATGTTGCGCAGATAAAACAGGTCCTGCTGAACCTCTTTAATAACGCATTATACGCTATGCCAAACGGAGGGTTATTAAAGATAACGGTATTGAAGACCACAGATTGGGTGGAGAGCTGCATTGAGGATACCGGCTTAGGCATACCGCAGGAGATTATCCATAAGGTCTTTGACCCGTTTTTCACCACCAAGCCTTCAACAAAGGGGACCGGCCTCGGGTTATCAATAAGCCACGGAATAATAGAAAGGCATGACGGGAAAATAGAGGTAAAAAGTGAAATCGGAAAAGGGAGCATCTTCACGATAAGGCTGCCGCGGGCAAAAGATTCATAGAGATATCTAAACAATAAATTATAAAGTTATCAAGTTATCAAGTAGAAAGTTATAAAGTAGAACAGTTATAAAGTAGAACAGTTAGAAAGTTATCAAGTTATAAAGTAGAAAGTTACGACTTACGACTCAATATGCCAAGAGAAAACATACTGATTGTAGATGACGAGCCTGTAATCCTCAATGTGGCCTCTGAGATACTACAAAAGGCTGATTACAGGATAACGACCGCAGGCGATGGATTGGAGGGGTATCATAAGGTCAAGGAGGGGTTATTTGACCTTATTATTACTGATATAAAGATGCCGAAGATGAACGGCATGGACCTCATCCAGAAGATAAGGCAGGAGATCTCCACAGATATGCCGATCATTATCATGACAGGACACGGGACAATAGACATTGCCATTGAGTCCCTTAAGCACGGGACTCACGACTTTATTATGAAGCCGTTCACTTCCCATGATCTCAGGGAATCTGTAGAGGATGCTATTAGAAAAAGCAATCTCATAAAGGAAAATATAAAACTCAAGGCGCTGCTCCCTATCTTTGAGGTAAACAAAAGACTTTTAAGCGAATTAAACATAGAAAGGCTTATGCAAAGCATTGCTGCAGAGGCAGCAAGGTATACCGGGGCGGAAAGGGTATCTCTTATGCTGATGGATAGACAAGATGGATGCCTTACCCTGAAGGCGTCGAGAGGTATGGAGATATATCCCGATAAACCCATAAAGATAAAACCCGGCGAAGGCATATCCGGTTGGGTTGCGGAAAAAATGGAGCCCCTTCTTCTCAATGAAAGCATAAAAGGCCCTTTAAAGGATATGATGATAAAAAACGAGATAAAGTCCGCCTTGTGCATGCCGATTATAGTAAAGGGGGAGATGCTCGGCGTGCTTAACCTCTCAAATGTGAACAATGCCAGAATATTTACACACTCGGACATGGAGACGATCTCTGTCCTGTGCGGACAGGCAGGCATTGCCATAGAAAACGCCAGACTCTATGAGAAGATTGAAAACTCTTATATAGGGATAATAGAGACGCTTGCCAATGCCATAGAGGCAAGGGACCCGCGCATTGCCGGACATGCGATGCGCATGGCGGACTACTCATGCTCCATTGCCGCAGAGATGGGCATATCGGAGGGCGAGATTGAGCTAATCAACAAGGCCGCGCTCCTCCATGATATAGGAAAGATCGGCATACCCGACCGTATATTATTAAAACCTGAGAGTTTAACAGATGAGGAAGATGTGATTATGAAGAGGCATCCTGAAATCGGCGTGAAGATATTGGACCGGATAGATGGCTTCAAAGAGATAAAAAGGCTCATAATACACCATCATGAATTTTACAACGGCGAGGGATACCCGTCAGGCTTGAAGGGTGAAGAGATACCGGTCGGCTCAAGGATTATTGCAGTAGCCGATGCCTTTGAGGCAATGACCGCCACCACAAGGCCATATCGTGAATCGGTGAAGCCGATAGACGCCGTGAATGAGATCAAAAGGATGAGCGGCATACAGTTTGATCCTCAGGTGATGGATGCCCTTGTAAAGGTACTGCGAGCCAAGGGGGCGATATAACATTGCCAAACCAAGCCAGACTCATAGACACCCATGCCCATCTTGATGACCCTAAATTCAAAGACGACATAGATGATGTAATAAAAAGGGCGCAGGATGCGGGCATTGAAAATATCATAACCGTAGGCGCATGGCAGAAGGAAAAGGGGCTTCGCCATATTGTTGAGCTTGCGGATAGGTATGACTTTGTCTATGCCGCCATCGGCGTTCATCCGCATGATGTCAAAGATGCAGGAGAAGACGCCTTCAACGAAATCAAGGGATTTTCATCCCATGAAAAGGTTATTGCCATCGGCGAAACCGGCCTTGATTATCACTACGAATATTCTCCAAAAGATATTCAAAAGAAAGTATTTATAAAACACATCCGGCTTGCAAGGGAATTGAATCTTCCGCTTACAATTCACAGCAGAGACGCGGAGGGCGATACTCTGGAGATACTTGTCGCTGAGGGCGTGCAAGATATTGGCGGCGTTCTGCATTGTTTTTCCGGCAGCTATGACATGGCAAAAAGATGCCTTGATATGGGTTTGTATTTATCTTTTACCGGCGTTGTCACATTCCCCAAGGCGGCAAATGTGCATGAGGTTGTAAAAAGGATTCCCATTGAAAGGATGCTCATTGAGACAGACTGCCCCTATCTTGCGCCCGAGCCGCACAGGGGAAAGAGGAATGAGCCTGCCTTTGTTGTTGAGACAGCAAAGCGAATCGCGGAGATTAAAGGGCTTTCCTTTGATGATGCGGCAAGGATTACAACTTTAAATGCAAAAGAATTGTTTGCTATCGGAGAAAAAACAGAGGCGGCAAAAATAGCTTATCAAATCAGAAATTCCCTTTATCTCAATATCACCAACCGCTGCACAAACTACTGCACATTCTGCGCAAAGCATGTCCCCGCAGGCTTTAAGCGGGGATTCAAATCCTACACAGTCAAAGGTCACTACTTGCGGTTGAAAGAGGAGCCGGCCTTTCAGGATGTAATAAGGGCTGCGGGCGACAGACCTGCTGAAAAATATAATGAGATTGTGTTCTGCGGATTTGGCGAACCGCTCATCCGGCTTGACCTTGTGAAAGAGGCCGGGCTTTTTCTCAAAAAACAGGGATGCAAAATCAGGATAGACACGGACGGTCTTGCCAATCTTGTTCATGGAAGAAATATTTTGCCTGAACTGAAATTTGTTGATACTATATCCGTGAGCCTCAATGCCCCTGATTCAGAAACTTATCAAAGGCTTGTAAAGACGCCGTATGGCGATAAGGCATTTCCTGCGATAGTCTGGTTTTTGAAAGAGGCAAAGAAGTATATCCCGAAGGTCGTTGCCACCGTAGTCGCTGTGCCGGGGCTGGATATTGAGACATGCAGAAAACTGGCAGAGGATGAAATCGGCGTGGCATTCAGGGTGAGGGAGTATAATGAGGTTGGTTGATTATTTGAGTAGTTGATTGCCATCGGGGAGGAGATAAACACCATGAACTATTTTGTTAATGCCCATCATTATGCCGCCACAGCGCTCTTCCTGTCTCTTATCCTTGCCGGTAACATTCCTGTCGGTTTTCACAGGAAAAGGTTCGCCAGATTTTCAAGGCCGTGGGCGAGGTGCATATACATCCCGATACTGGCGAATATAGTCTTGAGGAGATTTTTAGGCCTCGGCTACAGCATTATCCCCTTTACTATTATGGTTGTCCTTGCCGGACAGCTCATAGGCGCAAGGATTAGGAAGGGAGATACAAATAATCAATATGGCGAAAGAGGTTCTATCTCCGGCTGAAGAGATAATTGTATTTCTGATAGCGGCTTGATGATTATCCGCCCGCTTTTGGGGCGGGCATGAAAATGGAATATAAATTTATCGCCGATGATATGCTGGGAAAGCTGGCCAAATGGATGAGGGTCATGGGGTGCGATGTGGAGTATTTTCCGAATATATCGGACAGAGAGCTTGCAGAAAGGGCATACACAAACGGACGCATCATCCTTACAAGAGACACCCTTCTCATCAGGCGAAAGAAGGTCAGAAACAATCATTTCTTCATCCGAAGCGATGACTATAATGAGCAGCTTCAAGAAGTGATAAAAAGATTTTCCCTTAATCCCTTTGCAGGGTTTTTAACCAGATGCCTCCTGTGCAATGAGCCTTTGCAGAATATTGAAAAAGAGCAGGCTGCCGCCCATGTGCCTCCGTATGTTTACGAAACCAGGCATTCGTTCAAAACCTGTCCGTCATGCAAGAGGATATACTGGGAGGCAACGCATAAAGACCGGATGCAAGAGCATCTTGAAGCTATTTTGACGGATAAGAATTATCTATGAATGAATTTTCAGGACTGGCAAAATTTTTGATAATCATCGGTCTGTTTTTGTTTGCGCTCGGCCTGTTTTTAAGCCTGGGAGGAAGCGTAAAATGGCTGGGACGGCTTCCGGGAGACATCTATATCAAAAAGGATAACTTTACATTTTACTTTCCGCTGACCACCTCTATCATCATAAGCATCGTCGTAAGCCTCATATTTTACCTTCTCAGGAGATAAATGGTTTCTGACTCATTACCTTCTCATCTCCCTATAAACTGTTGGTCTTGTAACAGACCTCTGTTTTTGCTATCTTTAGATGCATGTTGCTGCCGATAAGAATTTACTATGAAGACACTGATTGCGGCAATGTGGTCTACTACGCCAATTACCTCAGATATTTTGATCGGGGAAGAACGGAATTTTTCAGGGGAAAAGGAATTTCCCTTCCCGATCTCCACGACAGAGGCATTCTCTTTGTTGTTGCTAAGGTTGAGGTGGAGTATCTTGCCCCATGCAGATATAACGACCTTCTCCTTTTGGATACGCAATTAATTGATGTGTCAAGGGTAACTATGACCTTCAGGCACAGCATAAGGAGAGAAGGCTCGGACAAAGAATTGGTCAGAGGCACGGTGGTGCTTGCTTCTGTCGGCAGGGACGGGAGGCCGATCAGGATGCCGGAGGAGATGAAGAGGGTGGTTGGCTGATTCAGGAAATAATATTTTGCGAGAATATGGGAAGCGTCTCTCAGCGGCTAAGTTCTATCCAAGATATTCCTTTGCTAACTTCCGGGCAAAATATACGCCCGCAGCGGTCCCGATGACGCTCAGGATAAAGGCCGTCATAAAGCCTACCTTCCCGCCAATCCACCAGCCTATCCATCCGCCGATGGTGGCGCCGATAATTGCGATGAGTTTATTCATGTCATGCCCGGCAAACACCTGCACTTTATAATGGAGCGCTGTTGAATGTCAAGGGATCCGTGGCATCTCCTTAAAATCACATGCCCAAAAATAGACTTTGATTTTTGGGGAAACCTGCAAGTTGCCTGCCAGACGAGGCAGCGGACAATTTTTACGACGAGCCGTATGTTAACCGATACGGTGAGGAGTAAAAATTGTCCAATAACGAAGTATGGCAGGCAAATCGGCTGGCTCCACTTGCTGCGAAGCAATTGCAAGTGGAAGATGTAAAATAGCGAAGTTTTTAATCGCTATTTTACGGACATGCTTTAAAATTGCAAAAGCCTGTGCAGTGTGGTATTTTTCAAACCTATGAACCCCGTTAGACCTTTTTTGTATATTTACCCAAAAAATGCAGTTGCATTTTTTGGCAACCGCAATATTTTGTCAAATACTGCGTCAAATCAGGCCGTCCAAATACTCACATACTTAAAACAGTATGCTCCGTTTTGTTCAGCCTGCTTTTCCTTGTCTTTGAGCAAAATCTTGCGGTTGTCCCGAAAAATAAAAACCAAATGCATTTTTCGGGTTTATGATGACGGTGTGCCTGATATACAAAAAGGGTTTGTCGGGGTCGGAGGTCTAACGGGGTGAGAATCGTTGATTCTGTCATAATGAGGCGTCTTGATGAGACGGCCATAAAGAAATATGGCATCCCCGGACTTGTGCTTATGGAAAATGCGGGAAGGGGTGTGGCTCAGATTGTTAAGAGGGATTTTGACGGCGGCTGTAGGGGCGATTCGGTGAATCGCCCTATTTTGGGCGACCCATTAGATCTCCCTTACAAAAATAAAAGGATTTCCATTTTTGCCGGCAAAGGGAACAATGGCGGCGACGGGTTTGTTGCTGCGAGGCATTTGAGCAACATGGGTTTCAAGGTTTCTGTGTATCTGCTTGCAAATCCAAAAGAGGTAAAGGGTGATGCAAAGACGAATCTGGATATATGGGAGAAGATGGGCGGCGAAACAAAATCAATTGTGTCGGCAAAAGATATTGAGAAATATAAATCGGCGATATTGCATTCCGCTTTGATTGTGGATGCGATCTTCGGCACAGGGCTTTCAGCAGAGGTTGACGGCATTCACAGGAATGTTATTGAGCTTATAAATGGCATCAATAAACCGGTTGTGGCAGTTGATGTTCCTTCCGGCCTTGATGCCTCAAACGGCAGGGTTCTCGGTTGTTGCGTGAAGGCAGCAGTTACGGCTGCGATGGCGATTGCCAAGATAGGGATTTTTGTCTATCCTGGCGCGGATTATGCAGGAAGGGTTGAAATAGTTGATATCGGGATGCCTCAGCAGCTTTTAGAAGATGAAAAAATCCTGTGGGAGCTTCTTGATAAAGAGGGCATAAAGAAAATCCTAAAGCCGCGAAAAGAAAACAGCCATAAAGGAAGTTACGGCCATGTCTTCGTTCTTGCCGGTTCTGCGGGCAAGACAGGCGCGGCTGCCATGACATCTTGCGGCGCAATGAGGAGCGGGGCAGGTCTTGTTAGTCTTGGCATTCCAAAAAGCCTCAATCCGATTATGGAACAAAAACTGACCGAGGTTATGACACTGCCGCTTGCTGAATCAAGTTCGGGAATATTGGCTTATGAGGCTTTTGAAGATATCCTGTCGTTTGCCGTAGACAAAGAGGCTCTTGTCCTCGGCCCCGGTCTTACAACACATGAATCGGTGAGAAAGCTGGTTATAAATCTTATCAGCCGATCTCCTATACCTTTGGTCGTTGACGCTGACGGTATAAATTGTCTGGCGCAAGATGTGAAGGTTTTTAAAAAGGCGAAGGCGCATATTGTTATAACACCGCATCCCGGTGAAATGGCAAGACTGGCTGGTATGACAACCAAAGATGTTCAGGCTGACAGAATCGGAATAGCCTCAAGATTTGCCAGAGAGAATAAAGTTATTGTTGTGCTGAAAGGCGCAAGAACTGTAATTGCAGAGGCATCCGGCAAGGTTTTTATAAACCCAACAGGAAATCCCGGAATGGCAACAGCAGGCACGGGCGATGTGCTGGCAGGCATGATAGGCGGGTTTATAGCGCAGGGATACAGCCCGATTGATGCTGCGAATATGGCGGTTTATCTGCACGGCATGGCAGGGGATGAAGTTGCGAAGAAAAAGGGGCAGATTGGCATGATGGCAACAGATATATTGGATGTTCTGCCTCAGACGATAAGCTCTTTTTACTAATTTCCAATTTCCAATTACTAATGACCAATGACCAATTTATAACTGATGATGATTAACTCAAACAAAACTTTTTTATTCACTCTTCTCATGGTCATATCCATGACTATCTGGGGCGGAAGCTGGGTTTCGGCAAAGGCGATTGCCGATACGCTGCCTCCGGAAACGCTCACCTTCTGGAGATTTCTTATCACCTTTCTCTCTCTATTCCCTGTCTTGTTTTTTCTGAAAGAACCGGCGCACCCCCGCACCAAATCTTTTGGTGTGAGGGTAAAGCTCAACCGGCATGGTCTTGCCTATACGATTTTAGGCTCTATTTTTATGGGGCTTTACCTCTATGTGTTTTTTAAGGGATTGATATACGGCTTTGCCGGAGCAGCAGGCGTTCTTGTTACCACCATGATTCCGATCATCACCTTTGTCTTGTCAATCTTCTTTTTTAGGCGAAAGATGTCAGCCAGAGATTTTCTGGGATTGACCTTAGGCGTTATCGGAGGAGGCATACTCCTTCAAGTCTGGACGCTGGATCTGAACAAAATCTTTATGCACGGAAATGTTTACTTTTTGCTTGGCGCAGTCTTGTGGGCGCTACTTACGATATGCAGCCAGAAGGCGGGCGATTCGGTCTCTCCGCTCTTTTTCAATCTTTTTACATCCGGCTTTTGCGCCCTGCTGTTCTTCTTTATTTGTTTGTCGCACGGAGCCTTATCCATTGCAGGAAAGAATCAGATTTTCTGGTTCAATATGATATATCTCTCTGTCATATCCAGCGGCCTTGCAACAACCATATATTTCTTTGCCTCAAGCCGTCTCGGTTCCCATAAGGCAAGCTCCTTTGTTTTTCTGGTTCCATCCAGCGCTGTTATTTTTAGCTGGCTATTCCTGGGGGAACAGCCCAGGGTATTGACGATTGCAGGCGGGTTAGTTGCCGCAGCTGCCGTATATTTGATAAACATGAAATGAGAAGGGTGTTAAGATCCCGCTGTGAAACAGAGAGGTGACAGGTGTTTGACTTTATACAATTGCTTTGTCAGTGTCCTGTGTAAAGAGAGGCATGTATGATTGAAATGTATGTTATATATGGATTGCTTGCAGGCATTGCTACGCTCCTGGCCGGCCTGTTGCCGCTTTATATCAATTTCAGGGGCATCCGATATATTATTGCCTTTGCCGCCGGCGTTGTTATTGCCACGGTTCTTTTGGATATCCTCCCTGAGGCAAATCTTAAAAAAGACGCATGGGTTGTGGCATTGGGATTTCTCTCCTTTTATGTCATCGGAAAACTTGTGGTGCTTCATGCCTGCGGCGAGGCGGAGTGCGAGCAGCATTCAATTAACATGGTTTCTATATTCGGGATGGCGATGGATAATATCGTTGACGGCATTGCCATAACTGTCGGGTATCTGACCAACCCGCATCTCGGACTCATAATAACCGTTGCGGTTATTATCCACGAGATACCGCAGGATGTTACTTCAACAATTATTATGAAGAATCTGGGTTACAGCACCAGGAAAATGCTTTTCCCTATTTTATATGCAGCAGTCTCTTATCCTGTTGGCGCCTATGCAGCGGTTTATATACCTTCTGCATTTTACGAAACTATTATTGCATTTATTGCCGGCGCATTTATTTATATAGGCGTGGGCGATTTATTGCTGGAGGCTCACAAGAAATTTAATATAAAGGTAGTAATGTCCGTTCTTCTCGGTTTTGCGCTGTTGTTTGCGCTGGAAGCGGTTATGGGGCATTAAAGGAGAAGCATGATAGAGAGATATTCCAGAAAAGAGATGTCAAAAATTTGGGAGCCGGAAAATAAATTCAAAAAATGGCTTGAGGTGGAGATTGCCGCGTGTGAGGCGTGGGCGCGGCTTGGCGAGATTCCCAAGAAATTGCTGGAGACCATCAAGGCCAAGGCGGATTTCAATATTCAGCGAATTGACGAAATCGAAAAAACCGTCAAGCACGATGTGATTTCTTTTCTCACATCGGTTGCCGAGTTTGTCGGGCCTGATTCCCGATATATCCATCGGGGGCTGACATCTTCCGATATTTTAGACACATCCCTTGCGCTCCTTTTAAAAGAGTCGGCGGATTTAATTATTGCGGATATCAAAGGCTTGATGCAGGCGATAAAAAAGCGGGCGTTTGAGCATAAAGATACGGTGATGATTGGCCGCTCCCACGGTATCCATGCGGAGCCTATAACCTTCGGCCTCAAGATGGCGCTCTGGTATGAAGAGATGAAGCGCAATCTTGCGCGGATGCAGAGGGCAAAAGAGGTTATTTCCTACGGTAAACTTTCCGGCGCAGTCGGGACATTCGCCAATGTGCCGCCGTTTGTAGAGGAGTATGCGTGTAAAAAACTCGGACTCAAGCCCGCGCCCATCTCAACGCAGGTTATTCAGAGGGACAGGCACGCAGAATATTTTACAACACTGGCAATCATCGCGTCGTCTATTGAAAAATTTGCAGTAGAGATACGGCATCTCCAGAGGACAGAGGTTCTGGAAGCAGAAGAGCCGTTTACTCTCGGCCAGAAAGGCTCATCAGCCATGCCTCACAAGAGAAACCCTGTGTTGTCGGAAAACCTCACTGGCCTTGCGCGCCTTGTGCGGGGATATGCAAATGCAGCGATGGAGAATATCCCGCTGTGGCACGAGCGGGATATAAGCCATTCTTCCGTCGAACGGGTGATAGCGCCGGACGCCGCTATTCTTGTGGATTTCATGCTTGCAAGGATGACAGGGCTTGTCAAAGATTTAGTTGTCTATCCTGAAAATATGAAAGAGAATTTAAATAAACTCAAAGGTCTGCTCTTCTCCCAAACAGTCCTTATTGCGCTTACGGAAAAGGGCGTGAGCAGGGAAGATGCGTATCAGATGGTTCAGAGAAATGCCATGCGGGTGTGGAAGGAAAAGAAGGATTTTAAGGGTCTCCTGTTGAAAGATAAAGAAGTGGCGGCGCGGCTTTCAAAAAAAGAGATTGAGAAGTGCTTTGACATCTCGAAACATGTGAAGAATGTGGATTATATTTTCAAGCGGGTGTTTGGCAAAAAGGTTTAAGGCTGAAGGGTCAAGGCGGAAGGTTAAAGGTCAAAAGGTTTATTTATAACGGAGGTCTTACATGAAACGGCTTGAGAAACTTTACGAAGGCAAGGCGAAAATTCTTTACGCTACCGATAATCCCGATTTGTTGATACAATATTTTAAGGATGAGGCAACTGCATTTGACGGGAAAAAGAAGGGGATAATCAAGGAAAAGGGGATATTGAATAACAAAATATCCTCCCGGATTTTTCAATATCTTGAAGACAAGGGCATTCCCACTCATTTTGTAGAGAGGCCGTCTGATAGGGAGATGGCGGTAAAAAAAATGCAGATCATCCCGATTGAGGTTGTTGTAAGAAATATAGCTGCAGGAAGCCTTGCCAAGAGGATGGGTGTGGAAGAGGGGACGCCGCTCAAAAAAACGATTCTGGAATTTTATTACAAGAGTGATCCGCTTGGCGATCCCATGATAAACGATTATCACATAGAGGCGTTCGGCCTTGCGCAGAAATTTGAGGCGGATGTGTTGAAAGAAATGGCCTTGGAGATAAACGGGTATCTCTCAAAGTTTTTTGACGAGCGCGGCATAACACTTGTTGATTTCAAATTGGAGTTCGGACGGCATAAAGGACAGATACTACTCGGAGATGAAATCACGCCTGACGGATGCAGGCTCTGGGACAAGCAGACCAAAGAGAAGATGGACAAGGACAGATTCAGGCGCGATATGGGAAAGATAGAAGAGGCGTATCAGGAGGTTTGCCGGAAGGTGCTGGAATGATAAGCCCATAGCTGATGGCTCATAGCTCATAGTAAAATCTTTTGCTATCAGCCATGAGCTATGAGCTAATAGGCTATCTTATCAGAGAGGTAAAAGATGTCATTATATCAGCATAAAAAAGCTATCCTTGCGTTAGCAGATGGCGCTGTGTTTGAAGGTTATCCATTCGGCGCAGAAGGCGAGGCAATCGGCGAGGTGGTTTTCAATACCTCTATGGCAGGGTATCAGGAGGTTCTTACCGACCCGTCATATAAAGGCCAGATGGTTGCCATGACCTATACGCAGATTGGAAATTACGGGGTCAATGAGGAGGACTTAGAGTCAAATAAACTCTGGCTTGACGGTTTTATCGTCAAAGAATATTGCGACTATCCGAGCAGTTGGCGGTCAAAGGAAACCTTAGATAATCACCTTAAGCGCAATAAAATCGTTGGCATAAAAGGCATAGATACAAGGGCGCTTACAAGGTACTTGAGGGATAACGGCGCAATGAACGGCATTATATCAACCATAGATTCGAATCCAGCAAACCTGGTTAAAAAAGCACGAGAATTTCCTTCCATGGCAGGGCTTGACCTTGCAAAGGAGGTAACCTGCAAAGAGCCATACAGATGGGAGCAGGGATTGTGGGATTTGGGAAAGGGTTATTCACTCCGAACTCCGAACACCGGACTCCGAACTCATCGTGTGGTTGCCTTTGACTTTGGCATAAAATTCAATATATTGCGAAACCTTATTAATGTTGGATGTGATGTGACAATTGTGCCGGCTTCAACATCTGCCGAAGATGTTTTAAAGATGAATACTGACGGCATATTCCTTTCCAACGGCCCAGGCGACCCCGATGCCGTCACTTACGCGATTGAGAATGTAAGAAAGCTGATTGGCAAGAAACCGATATTCGGCATCTGCCTCGGTCATCAGATACTCGGATTGGCTCTGGGCGGCAAGACTTATAAACTCAAATTCGGTCATCACGGCGGGAATCAGCCTGTCATGGATTTGACAACAAGAAGGGTTGAAATTACATCGCAAAACCACGGCTTTGCTGTTGATGTGGATTCGCTCAAAGGCATCGCGGAACTCACGCATATAAATCTGAACGACAAAACTGTCGAAGGTCTGGCGCATACAAAATTGCCGCTCTTCTCTGTGCAGTATCATCCCGAGGCATCTCCTGGGCCGCACGATTCTTCGTATCTATTCAGGCGCTTTGTTGACATGATGGAGGGTAAGTGGAGTTTCAAGAGTATATAGAAAGGCTCAAAACAACTTTTATATCCGATGCGTATGCGGATGAGATAAAAAAAGCGAAGCAGGAATTTATTGCCCACGGAGGCGAACTCGGCAGCGAGATAGACGGATATGAGGAAGCCTTGGACATCTTCTTTGACTGGTATCTCTTTGAACGGCCTCAACTGCGGGAAGGACTTACCCCGTTGATATTGTTCTCAAGGAGCAATGACCTTTCGGATGAAGATAGAAAGATATATTCAGACTTTTTAGGTTATACCCACTCCATATTCATTATAAGAAAGAGCGCTTCTAATGTTAAGGTGATGGATATGTTCACGAAGAAAAAATATTTGGTGGCAGGCGTCCCTGCGGCATTGCTGGAAAAGGGTGACATGGCGGAGGCCAGGCTCTTGTTGTTCCTGGGGGAATATAGGTTTTCAGGCGCTTTTTGCTTTTATCCTGAAAGCATACATTCAATTATCAAGACAGAGGCGGCGCAGGCAAGAAAGACAGGGGCGGAAAATTTTCCTCCTTTAATCACAAAGTTCAGAAGACTGAAAACCGTGTGGAGCAGATGTTCAAGAATGGATGTGAAAAAGATTTATACGCTCATGGAGGAAGGGCGGATTGCGTAAAAAATATTCGGGAGGTTGACCAATGAAAACAGAGATTGTGATTAATGAAAAGATTAAAAACATTATTCGGGAGCTTGAATTTAAAGGGGTTGAAGATTTGATAAAAGACACGGTCATGACGGAGATTGTTTGCAAGGTCTCTAATTTTTCCGAAGAGGTGGAGCATTTTGAGAAAAAGTATGGCAAAGGATTCGATGACTTTAATAGAGAATATGAGGCAGGGGAAGAGAATTTCTCGCAATATGACGACCTGATGGCATGGAAATTTGCACAAGAGGGAAAGGTCTACTGGGAAGATAAACTGAAAGAGTTGAAGAATGTTTTATAAGACAATAGAGGAGTTTTCAGATATCGTCGCCAGCTTCTCTGTTTTGGAACACAAGAGATACGGTTCCGGCATGTCATTTGCGGCGAAGGTTCGGTTTGTAAACGAATCTGTTCTGCATATCAGAGACTATCTCTTTTTGGACGGCAGAAGGAAATATTCTTATCACTGGCAGGATGTTGAAGGCAATCTGATATCAAGATGGGATAATTCTCCTCACCACAAGGAAGTCCCGACTTATCCGCACCACAGACATATTTCCGGCGAAATAACGGAATCACATGAATGGACCCTCAGGGATATATTAAAGGTGATAAGCGATAGGATTGGGATAAGTGAGAAGAAAAATAAAAACGACTCGTAAGCAGTGCAGCCTATATGGGCTTGTGTCCCCCCTCTGGAGGTGGGCAGGGGGAGGATGCTCCTGCAATGACAGATGAGCAGTATGTTTGGTTTCATCACCCAACGGTATTTGAATTATGACGGAAAAAAAAGAGCGATAATGCAACTCCGTTTGCCGCTGACGATTACGATGTCAATGTCAGAAAAACTATTCCCTACTACGATCTGTTTCACGATGAAACCATCGGCTTGATAAAAGTTACGCTGCCGGAGGTAAAAATATGGCTGGATACCGGCTGTGGCAGGGGGCAGCTTGTAAACAAGGCTGCCGGGCAATTTCCCGACACCCGGTTTCTGCTTGCTGATCCGTCAAGCGAGATGCTTTCTCTAACTAAAAAACGGCTTTGTGGATTTCCGCCTGACCGTGTCCGGTTTATCGGGGCTTTTGGTTCGGCAAATTTGTCGGGAAAAGTTTTGGACAAACCGCAGGTAATTACCGCCATACAGTGCCATCATTATATGGACGCGGAGCAAAGAAAAAAGGCTACCGTCGCATGTTTTGAAATTTTGGAGCAAGGCGGCATGTATATCACTTTTGAAAACGTCCGTCCCGTTACAAGGGACGGCAGAGAAATCGGACTGGACAGATGGGGCAGCTTCCAGCTTTCACAAGGACTGAATAAGGAAGTTTGTCGCAGGCGCCGTAAAAGGTTTGACAAAGCATATTTTCCGATTACCGTAACGGAGCATCTTTATCTGCTGGCTGATTGCGGATTCAGAAGCGCGGAACTGTTCTGGCTTTCGCACATGCAGGCGGGTTTTTATGCAATCAAGTGAGCGGGTGGGTTGTTTGCCTGCAGCAAAAAATTTATAAGACTCAGGAGGAAACCTTTATGGAAACGGTAAAACAGGAAGTAAGCAACCTTCTCGCCAGATTGCCCGACAATTGCTCATTGGAAGATGTTCAGTATCATATCTGTATGTTCTTCAGAAGATTGAACGGGGGTTGAAGGATGTTGCGGAAGGAAAAGTTTACACGCAGGAAGAGGTTGAGAAGAGGATGGCGAAATGGTCGCAGAAATATTATGGAGGTGTGATGTGAAAAGAAATTTATCCGGCCTTATAGCAAAGCTGGTCGAGAGGCTCAAGGATCGCTATCAACCGGAAAAGATTATTCTTTACGGCTCATACGCTTACGGCACGCCTGATGAAGCAAGCGATATCGACCTCTTGATTATCAAAGATACAGCGGATAGGCCCATTGACAGGCGGATAACCGTGCGGCGATTGGTGTCGGATATAAGAAAGAAGATACCGTTTTCATCATTAGTGCTTACACCAAAGGAATTGTCCGGTCGTTTGGAAATAGGAGATGATTTTTTCATAGAGATTACGAAAAAAGGAAAAGTTATCTATGAAAGATAGAGAATCCCTTTTGCCGAAGGATTGGTTTCATAAAGGCGATATTGATATAAGACGGGCGGAGATATTGCTTGAAAACGATGATGCGGGAGGAGCCGCATTCCATCTCCAGCAGGCAATTGAAAAATATCTCAAAGGGTA
>JACQEJ010000044.1 GCA_016200645.1 Deltaproteobacteria bacterium
AAATCCTTCCTTCGGGTGTAATTACATGAAAAAGATTGCGTTAATAATCGGCGGAAGCCGCGGCATAGGCCGCGCTATAGCTTTGAGGCTGGCACGGTCAGGATTTAATATATGGCTGACCTATAAAGGGAACCACGAGGCTGCCGGGAAAGTAAAATCAGAGATAGAAGCCGTTGGAAGCGCCTGTGATTTAATCTCTTTTGATATCTCAAATTATGAAGAGACAGCGGCAGCTTTGGGAACAAGAGTGGAAAATTGCGCCCCGGATGTCCTTGTCTTTAATGCAGGGATTACGCGGGACAATCTCCTTATGTGGATGACAAAGGATGAATGGAATTCGGTTATCTCCACAAACCTTGACGGCTTTTACAATGTAACCCGCACCGTGTTATTTCCAATGCTCAAGGCCAAAAAAGGGCGCATCATTGTTGTATCTTCCACATCAGGCCAGATTGGCCAGGCAGGACAGGTAAACTACTCTGCTTCAAAGGCAGGTTTGATTGGAGCGGCAAAGGCATTGGCCAGAGAAGTGGGCAAAAAGAATATACTTGTCAATGTGGTTGCGCCAGGTTTTATTGAAACTGATATGACAGAAGGGCTTCCCAAGGAGCAGGTTTTGCCTCTCATCCCTGTCAACAGGCTTGGAAGGCCGGAAGATGTGGCATCGGTGGTTAACTTTTTGTGCACAGAGCCCGATATGTATATCCACGGGCAGGTTATAGGAATAAACGGCGGACTCGCGATTTAGAAAATATGCAAAAGTATGATGACATTATTGTAGGGAGCGGAATCAGCGGATTGACCATGTCCCTCATCCTTGCGATGAATGGGCGTAAGGCGCTGCTCCTGGAGAAGGGGCCGCATATCGGAGGCTCTATGGCCCGGTTTTATAAGCAAGGAATCCCCTTTGACACCGGATTTCATTTTACCGGCGGGCTTCATAAAGGGGGGATACTTTACGATATACTGTCGGTTTTGGAGATTCGGGATATGATCCAGCCGCTTTTTTTATCTGAGGATAATGCGAACTGTTTTATCTTTGAATCTGAAAACAAACTTTATGAAATCCCCTATGGGGTTAAAAGGATAAAACAAAGATTAAAAGAATATTTCCCTGAAGAGGCTTCAGCCATAGATGCTTATTTTGATAAAGTTCAATATGTCTGCGACCACACCCCCTCAATGAACCTGCGGACTTTGAGGCCGGAACACGGCCATATAAATGAGGATTTTATTACATTAGAGGCGGTCTTAAACGGCCTGACCGGGAACCCTGCATTAAAGGCGTTATTGTCCGGTTTTGCCATGTGCTATGGGGTAAAGCCGCAGGAAATATCCTTTGCCAATCACAGCAGGATATGCCTCGGCCTTTATGAATCGGTTGCGCGTGTCAGGGACGGAGGAACTGCGTTTATCAAGGCATTCAAGACGAGATTGAAAGAACTGAATGTTGAGATAAAATGCGGAAATTATATTGCGGAACTAACTGATATCCGCGACAACAAGGCAGGCCGTTTTGTCTTGAATACAGGGGAAGAGGTTGCGGCTGACAACTGCATATTTACTATCCACCCGATGGAGATTATGAAAGTTTTGCCTGAAAAATATCTGAGCAAGGCATTTATAAACAGGGTTTCATCATTTGAGCCTTCCACAGGTTTTTTTTCCGTGTTTGCGGCTTTGGATCCGGAGTATGAAGAACCGGATTTTGATTCGTCGCTTATCACTATGCTTCCTGCGCCGGACATAAATCTCTTGTTGGAGCCGGCGTTGAAAGGGGATTCGGCCATTGTTCTTATCAAGTCTATAGAGAAGACAGGCGGAAAGACCCATAAAATTATCAATTCATTTGAGCCGTCATCTATGAAACAGGTTGAGGCATGGAAAGACTCTATAACAGGAAACAGGCCGAAAGAATATGATGAGTATAAAAATAAGAAGGTTGAAAATACATTGAACCGCATCTTCAGGATATTTCCGGAATATAAAGACAGGCTCAAGGTCGTTGATGCCGCAACAGTTCTCACATTCAGGGATTATCTAAATAACTATGACGGCTCTGCTTACGGCATAAAACAAAAGGTTGGGCAGTACAGCCTTAGAGGCAGGCTTCCTTTGCACAATCTGTATGCAGCAGGGCAAAGCTCTCTTTTGCCGGGGATAATCGGCGCAATGATGTCCTCGTTTATTGTCGCAAGGTCTCTTGTAAAAGAAGAGCAATATAACACTTTTTTGAGCAAAAACCTATGCAGTTGAAGCGGGTGGTTATAACAGGGGTCGGCGTGGTTTCTCCTTTCGGAAGCGGCGTTGACGTCCTTATGAACGGGATTGAGCAAGGGCGCAGCGCGGTGCGCCATATGGACGGGTGGGATCAGTATATCGGTTTGCGAAGCCATGTGGGCGCTCCTGCGGAGATTAAAGACGAGAAGAAGATCCCACGTCAGCAAAGACGCTCCATGGGCCGCATGAGCATATTTGCAGCCCAGGCTGCGGAGCAGGCCGTTGCCGATTCCGGCATACACCTCCGAGGGGAACAGGGGGAGGTGTCTTCATGGGATGTGGGCTGCATCATAGGCTCAACCATGGGCAGCGCCAAGAGCATTAACGATGCCTTTGAGATGATACTGCCGAAAAAGGATATAACGCAGCTCGGCTCCGCAATGTTTTTTCAGTGCATGTCGCACACCGCAGCCGTAAATGTGGCGCAGTATCTTGGATTAAACGGATACATAATGGCGACCTCTGCTGCATGCGCGTCCGCGGTTCAGGCCATCGGCGCCGGTTACGACCTGATAAGACTTGGAAAACAAGAGGTATTGCTTTGCGGCGGCGCGGAAGAGCTTCACCCCACTGTTACCGGCTCTTTTGATGTGCTTTTTGCAACCTCGGTCAAATATAATCAAACCCCTCAAAAGACCCCAAGGCCGTTTGATAGAGACAGGGACGGTTTGGTCTGCGGAGAGGGGAGCGGCATACTTGTTCTGGAAGAATACGAGAGGGCGGTCAGCAGAAACGCCAGGATATACGCTGAAGTTATCGGCTACAGCTCAAACGGAAACGGATTCCATGTAAGCCAATCGGATAAAGAACCGATGGTTCATTGCATGAGAGAGGCCATAAAAGACGCAGGGATTAAGCCGGAAGAGATAGATTATATAAACGCCCATGCTACGGCAACTCTGCAGGGCGACAAGGAAGAGGCCGGGGCAATAAAAGAACTCTTCGGCGATTCTATCCCTGTCAGCAGCCTTAAAGGTTATATAGGGCATACTTTGGGAGCTTCAGGCGCAATTGAGTTGATTGCATCTCTGATTATGATGGAAAAGGGGCTCATCTATCCGACCCTGAATCTGGATAATGTCGACCCTGATTGTCAGGGGATCAATCATGTTACAAAGCCTGTTAAGAAGAAAGTGGATGTTATTTTGAAAAATTGTTTTGCCTTTGGCGGGATTAATACGGCGCTGGTATGCAGAAAGATATGATAGCGTCTCCTTAATACGACAATATGTCCTTCCTCAGTTTGCAGTCATCCCTTTCTCTATCTGCCGGTTGACAACAAGCCAACTTTTTTCTTTCCATGCCTACAATTAGCGGCTGCCAAAAGACAATAGGAAATATGGGAAGATGTCCCTCGGCCACCTTTAAATAAGGTTTGCTTCTTTTTATGAAACCTGATATTTTCACCTGAAAATACCTCCAAATCTGTCATTCCCGCATGTCTTAAGCGGGAATCCAGATAAAGTATAAAAGGCAAAGACTGGATTCCCGATAAATACTTCGGGAATGACAAAATGAAGCAACATTTTCATCCCCCTTTGTGTCTCTTTAAGACATGAGCGTTTCATAAATACCTCCTGTTGAATTTTGTGAAGGCAGTAAGTTTGATTGAAAGTTTAACAGTGATTGTGCAATGAGAGGAGGTAAAATTAACACAAGGAAAAACAAAGGAGTTTGGGTTATCGGCACAATAGATTCACAAAATGAGGTGATAAATTTTTTTGCCCTCCACCCCCTAAAAAACTGTTAAAAATGGGGTGAGGGATGGACTTTAGATTTTGTAACTGATTGAAAACAAAGAGTAATTTGGGCAGGAGGCGGATCGGAAAAAGATAGGCTGATTAATCCAATAAATTCAAGGGGTTACGAATTTCGTGAAACCCAAAATCTGTATAAACAAAAGGAGGCAAAAATGAAGACAAACAGCTTATCAATGTTCGCATTGGCAATGATCACCGTATTTTTTATGATTACCGGATGCGCTCAGACAGTAAAAAAGGAAGAGAGCATTCAGAAGTCAGCAGAACCTGCTGCTCAGACGCAACCTCCTCAGCCGGAGAAGGAAAAGGCTCCGGCAGCTAAAGAAGAGGCGCCTGCGCCAATCAAGGAAGAAAAGGTTGCGGAACAACCGGTGAAAGAAGAGACAGCGACAATGGGAGAAAAGGAAGCAAGGGCAGAGGCAAAGGATGAAGTTGCTGCCATGGCAGAAGCGCAGGGGAGGCTTTTAACCATATATTTTGACTTTGACAGATTTACCATCAGAGATGATATGAAACCTGTTCTGGAAAAGGATGCAGCGTGGCTCAAGAAAAATTCCGGCGTAAAAATAGAGATACAGGGACATTGTGATGAAAGGGGATCTGTTGAATATAACATTGCCCTTGGTGAAAGAAGGGCCCAGAGTATCAAAAAATACCTTATCAATGCCGGCATAGATGGGGCAAGCTTGTCTACGATAAGCTATGGCAAGGAAAGGCCGGTAGACCCGCGCCATAATGAAGAGGCATGGGCAAAGAATCGAAGGGGAGAGATTGTAGTTGTTAAAAAATAGAGGGGTATGGCGCTATGGAAGCAAGAGAGATATTTAAGATAAACATGAAACTGAGAAACGGGGAAGGGGAGAAACGGGGAAAAGACCTCTCCGATTCGCCATTCACCCATTCAACGATTTTACTGTTTGCTGTTTGCTGTTTAATGCTTGCTCTATTGCCGGGTTGTATTGCCATTGCCCCTGAAGAAGACCCGGTCAAAAAGGATATAAACAGCCTGAAACAGGATATGGCCGCGCAGCAGCAAAGGCTTGCCTTTCTTGAAGAGACAATAAAAACACAAACTGCAGGACTGGAAAAAAATCTTGCGACCCAGAAAAAGAGGCTTGACTCAATAGATGAGGCTGTTCAAAGGCAAAAGGCGGATGTCAATGCATCTGTGGACAAGGTGAGAGAGGATATGGCCTTCCTCAGGGGAAGATTTGAGGAAGTCGAACAGGCGGTAAAAAAGGCAAATGAAGATATGATATCCTGGAAAGAAAGGGCCGATTCAGGGCTCCGCGCCTATAACTCCGAGCTCAATAACAGATTGGCCGATCTTCAGAATCAAATCGCTGCGCTGGAAAAAAGACTTGCAGCCGCAGAGGAACGGTTAACTTCTCTTGAGCGCGCAAAAATCCCTTCAGTATCAGAGGAGTCTCAAAGGCAGACGAACAAACAGGAGGCAAAACCGCCCAAACCGGATGAATTATATAACGAGGCAATCAAGCTTACCATGGATAAGGATTATCAAAATGCCCTTGACAGGTTTGGCCGGTTCTTATCTCTCTTCCCTGACCACAACCTCGCCTCAAATGCCCAGTACTGGATAGGCGAGATCTATTATGCGCAGAAGGATTATGAGCGGGCTGTGCTGGAGTTTAATGAGGTGGCAAAAAAATACCCAAAGAGCAAGAAGGTTCCCGCGGCGCTCCTCAAGCAAGGGTTGTCTTTCTCGAAACTGGGGAATAAAAAAGAGGCGCGACTTGTTCTTGAAGAGATTGTGGATACATATCCAAAGACTGAAGAGGCAGGCATGGCAAAGAAGATACTGAAGGGAATGAAATAATATGACAGAAAGAACGCTTTTAATCGTTGACGATTCGCCCAGCGTCAGGCAGCTGGTAAAAGATTCGGTAACAGAGGCAGGGCTTTTTTCAAATGTGCTTGAGGCAAAGGACGGCATGGAGGCATTAAAGCTCTTCTTTTCAAACAAGATTGACTTCGTGATTACCGATGTCATGATGCCGAAGGTTGACGGCTACAAATTTATATCCACGATAAAAGATAGCGAGGCTGGACGGAATATCTCTGTCATAATGCTCAGCGCAAGCAGGAAAGAGGTTGTTGATAAGATAAAGGGACTCAAAATAGGGGCAAGCGATTATGTTATAAAACCCTTTGATTCCAGCGAGCTCCTGGCAAGGATAAATGTCTTCCTCAAGATACAGGAGCTGCAAAATGAGCTGAAGGAAAAAAACGTCTTGCTGGAAAAACTGTCTATAACCGATGAGCTGACCGGCCTTTACAACAGGAGGTATTTTTATAACCACATCAATATGCATGTTGCGCTGGCAAAACGGCATAAATATTCTATCGGCTGCCTTCTGATAGACATAGACCACTTTAAAAACATAAATGATGCCTACGGCCACGATATGGGCGATAAAGCGCTAAAAGAGGTAGCGCACATAATGGCAAAGAAGATACGGGACGGCGAGGTGCTGGCGAGATTTGGCGGCGAAGAGTTTATCATATGTCTCTGCAGGGCGGATATTGACGGCGCCATCGCCGCTGCAGAAAGAATGCGAAAGGCGGTGGCGGAGGCCAATTTTTCAGATACCGCCGATAATCCTCTCAAGGTAACGATAAGCATAGGGGTTGCAATATATCCGCAAGATGGGTTAACAAACTCAGACGATATAATCAAGGCGGCTGATGAGGCGCTCTACCTTGCCAAGAGAACCGGAAGGAATAAAACCGCGGTTTATTCCGAATCAATTGCGCTGCCCAAAAATGAAGGAGGAGGCGCTTTACGATGAAAGAAGTCAGGAGTCAGAAGTCAAAAGATGGCAAAAAAGCGGAGAAAACCATTCGCCGTATTCTGGAGGAACTTAAAAAGAAATGAGGGGCATGAGTGAATCCTGCCGTAGTTATAAAAAGATGCCCTGATTATGCCGCCGAGGAGGTCTATAAGAGCGTAAGAGAGTCTATAGACCACCTTGGCGGCATTGGGGCATTTGTAAAAAAGGGCGAGCGCATCCTTTTAAAACCAAACCTCCTTTCTGCAAACCTGCCGGAGGCGGCAATAACAACGCACCCTGCTGTAGTAGGGGCAATGATACAGCTTGTAAAAGAAGCCGGGACCATGCCTGTTGTCGGCGACAGCCCTGGGGTTGGCAGCGCAGAAAAGGTGGCGCAAAAGTGCGGGATTGCGGCGGTTGCAAAAAAGTTTGGCGTGCCGGTGATAGACCTTGCCACATCCGTAAGTGTAGAAAACCCTGATGGAAAAACCTTTAAACGGCTGGAGATAGCAAAGGAGGCGCTTGAAGTTGACGGCATCATAAATATTCCGAAGCTTAAGACCCATACCCAGATGTTTTTGACCCTGGGGGTGAAAAACATGTTTGGGTGCATTGCCGGCAAAAGAAAGCCGCAGTGGCACATGGCATCCGGCGCTGACAGTTTATCCTTTGCGAGGATGCTGATAGACACCTGCATGTTTCTAAAACCGCGATTGACGGTAGTTGACGGCATTGTGGGATTAGAGGGAGACGGCCCCGGAAGCGGCGGGGACCCAAGACATCTGGGGCTTATTTTCGCCTCTGCTGACTGCATAGCCCTTGACAGGGTTATAGCAGAGGTCCTCGGAGCCGGAACAGACGATTTTCCTGTAATAAAGGCTGCACAAGAAGACGGAATCGGAGCAACAGACATAGATGAGATAAATATCCTGGGAGAGAATATAAATGATGTCAGGATCCGTGATTTCAAATTTCCGCCGCTGGCCGGCATAGAGTTCAGACTTCCGTTTTCATTGCATTCGTATCTGAGAAAGCCGCTTACCTCAAGGCCTTCAATAAATAATAAAAAGTGCACGCTTTGCGCTATATGCGTTGATGTCTGTCCGCCTGCTATTATGACAAAGACAAGCCGCATCAATATTGATTATGATAAATGCATACGATGCTTCTGTTGTCTGGAGATGTGCCCTGAAGGGGCAATAAGCGCAAAGGACGGCTGGCTGAAAGGGATTTTAGATTTACGATTTTAAATTTGAGATTTTTAAATCGTAATTCGCAAACCCCCACACCAAAATCTTTGGTGTGGGGGTAAATCGTAATTCATAAAAGGGGGTATGTTTTGAAGGTATCGTTATTAAATCTCAAGCTTCAGTATCAAGGCATAAAAAAAGAGGTGCTGCAAGAGATTGAAAAGGTATGTGAAAACCAGACATTCATTCTCGGAGAAAATGTAAAAGGTTTGGAAAAAGAGATAGCCGGGTATTGCAATACGAAATACGCTGTCGGCGTTGCCTCTGGAACAGACGCCATATTATTGCCTCTTATGGCAATCGGCGTTGGGCCGGGAGACAGGGTGATTACCACGCCGTATACATTCTTTGCCACAGCAGGCTCTATTGCACGGCTTGGCGCGATTCCGGTCTTTGTTGATATAGAGCCTGATACCTATAATATCGATCCGGACAAACTGGAGCATGTTATAAAAAAACAATCTACGAGCCAGAGGTCGCGGCTCAAGGCCGTTATCCCTGTGCATCTTTATGGTCAGTGCGTTGAAATGGAGACTATCCTTAAGATAAGCAAGAGATATAAACTTGCAGTGATCGAAGACGCGGCCCAAACCATCGGCGCGGAACACAACGGGAAAAGGGCCGGCTCTATGGGCGACTTCGGGAGTTTTTCATTCTATCCGTCAAAGAATCTCGGCGGCTTTGGCGACGGCGGGATGGTTACCACAAACAGCGGGAAGATGGCGGAAAAGGTGAGGGTTTTGAGGGTGCACGGAAGCAAGCCAAAATACTATCATAAGTTTGTAGGCATAAACAGCAGGCTGGATGAGATACAGGCCGCGGTATTGAGGATAAAATTAAAACACCTTCAAGCATGGGAGAACAACAGAATGGCGGGAGCGCAGAGATACCATAAGCTCTTTCAGGACGTCGGACTTTCGGACATAGTTTCTCTGCCTGCAGTGCGGCTATATAATCGGCATGTGTTTAATCAGTATATCATCAGGGTTAAAAAACGCGACAACTTAAGAGATTATCTGACAAAGGAAGGCATCGGCACAGAGATATATTATCCTGTTCCTTTGCATTTGCAGCAGTGCTTTAAGCATCTTGGATATAAAAAGGGGGATTTCCCGGTCTCTGAGAGGGCGGCAAAAGAAACGCTGGCATTGCCTATTTATCCGGAACTTACCCTGGAGGAACAGGAATATGTGGTGAACAAGATTGCCGAATTTTACCCCGTTAGAAAGTTTTAAACTTTCTAACGGGGTAAAAAAGGCTGACGACCAAATATGCAGCGCGGTGGCTAAAAAAATATTGACTTGGATTTTTATCCGTGTTACAAATTAACAATTTTTAAGACCGCATGGAAGAAAATAACAATGGCCTGTTTAAAAAGCTGGTATGGCTGTCCTCTCTTGGCATATCCATGGTGGCTGCCACCTTTGTGGGGCTCTATATAGGTGTTTATCTTGACGATAAATTTTCTACCAAACCGTGGCTTACGATACTATTTTTGATAATCGGGATAATAGCGGGTTTTAGAAATATTTACACCTTGGTAAAGAGATATGGTTTTTAGGAGTATGCCGCAGGTTAAATTTGATATGCTCCATCCGGTGCTGATGAAGGTCGGAGCAGCGAATGTAGTTGCCTCGGCAATAGCTGTTGGCACAAGCGCAGTAATTGCTTCTGCCTTTGTGGTTTTTAGCATCATCATGGGCGCCGTGATTGGCGTCATAAATCTTTCTTTGCTGACAAGAACTATAAAAAACGGTTTTTCCTTCGGGCCTGAAAAGGCGCAGCGGTTTGTAATAAAAAGATATTATATCCGGCTTCTGACAACCCTCGTTATTATAGGTATTTTAGTTTCAAGAAATATTGCAGAGCCGGTAGGGCTTATTATTGGTTTTAGTGTCATCATGATGACTACCCTGGCAGCGACCATATATTTTGCGAAAAAGGAGTTGGCCTGATATGCACTCAGAGGTTACATTTTTTGGCCTGTTTAAAATCCCGTTATTTTGGCTGCCGGCCAATACAGCCGTCATGCTGTATATTATTGCGTGTCTTGGGCTGTTCAGTTATTTTATTTCAAAGAGATTAAAATTGGTTCCCAACCATACCATGCAGAGCATTGTGGAGCTTCTGATAGAAGGTATTAAAAATTTGATGGAAGAGACCATGGGGCGCCATGGCAAGAAATATTTCCCTTTTATTGCAACCTTTGGCATCTATATACTTATTTCGAATATATTAGGCCTGATACCCGGTTTGCTTCCCCCTACATCAAATCTGAATACCACCGCCGGTCTTGCTGTCATTGTATTTGCAGCTACGCATATCATAGGTGTGAAAGAGCATGGCATGAAATATGTTAAGCACTTTATGGGACCATCAATCTTTTCAAGTCCTCTGAAAATATGGCACATACCTCTTATGATTTTGTTCACTGTATTGATGCTATTTGTGGAAACTATCAGTCATCTGGTCAGACCTGTGTCCCTGTCGCTGCGTCTTTTCGGTAATATTATGGGGCATGAACTGATTGTCGGAGTGCTGCTTATGCTTATGCCATTGGCTTATCCGCTCCTGGCCTTTTCAACAGTCATTGGGGTGCTTGTTGTATTTATTCAGGCATTTATTTTTTCTTTGCTCAGCATGATGTATATTGGCGGAGCGCTGGAAGAACAGCATTAAAATAAAAACAGGGGCAAAGTATCAGAGGGTCAAAGGGTCAGAGTAAAAACAAAAACTTTGACTCTATGACTCTTTGACTCTATGACTCTCAAAAAAGGAGGTAAGGATGAAAAAATTATTATTAGCGGTGGTGGTTGCAACGATTTTTTTAGCAAGCTATGCGCCGGCTGCAATGGCTGCCGAAGAAGGGACAAAGCCATCTGGTGGTAATGTTATATTTTTTGCAGCCATTGCCATCGCTGCAGGTATCGGGATGGGGCTTGGCGCTCTTGGAACCGGTATCGGTCAGGGCCATGCTGTAAGAGGCGCAGTAGAAGGCATTGCAAGAAATCCAGGGGCATCGGGAAAGATACTCACCACCATGCTGGTCGGTCTGGCAATGATAGAGTCTCTGGCTATCTATGCGCTGGTCATTGCATTAATTCTGTTGTATGCCAACCCGCTTATTAAATATGTAGTGGGATAAAGAACCCAGACTATAGTTGCAAGCGACAAGTTGCAAGATTCAAGTTTTACTTGCAACTTGTAACTTATAACTTGTAACTTCTTTTATGACACAGCTTGTTTTATCCAATTCCATTCAATCATATCTTGTTCAGATAAACAGGTTTCCTCTCCTGTCAAAGGATGAGGAATTTGAGCTTGCCGTCCGTTTCAGAAAACACAACGACCTGGACGCCGTGCATAAGCTCATAACCTCAAACTTAAGATTTGTTGTAAAGGTCGCGATGGAATACATAAATTACGGATTCAGGCTGGCTGACCTTATTCAGGAAGGGAATATCGGGTTGATGAAGGCGGCAAAAAAATTTGACCCGTTTAAGGGTTATCGCCTCATCACCTATGCGGTTTGGTGGATAAGGTCTCATATTCAGGCATTTATATTGAAGAATTGGAGTCTTGTTAGTAAAGGAACCGCTACCCTTAAAAAAAGGCTTTTTTATTTACTCAATAAGGACAATGAAAATATTCAATCTTTGGAAAGGCAGGATACGGCTGCTAATTTTGATAAATCAGAATCTAAAGATATTGAATATCGTGATCTGCCTCTGGATAATGAAATAGGAGAGGAAGAAACAACATATCTTGATATGCTTCCTGATACATCCCATAATCAGGAAGAAGCTATTGTCATGGCTCAGGAACAAGGGATTGCGAAGACTGAGATTAAAAATGCCCTTCAGGTTTTGAATGAAAAAGAACGATATGTCATAGAAAACAGGCTGATGAGCGAGCCTCCCTTAACCTTGCAGGAGATAGGAAGCAGATTTGGAATATCAAGGGAGAGGGTCAGGCAGATAGAAAAAGAGGCGATAGCAAAGCTTAGGCGACTAAAAAGGCTTAAGGCGCTGGCTCAAAATTAACTACAGGCCATAGGCTATGGGCAAGAGGCTATAGGAAAACCTATCACCTATCGCCTATTTTTTATCATTCAACTCCTGCCAAACCCATATCAATTTTTCCTTTACACCACCAAGCAAATAGGGTATTAAATATCAACCATTATAAATACAGGCTATAGGCAAGAGGCAATTGGCGATAGGTAAAAACCCATAGCCTGTTGCCCATAACCTATAGCCTGTCTTTACGCATAACAGAGCATGAAATTGCTGCAAGGAAGGACTTAATATATTGGAGAGAAGGCCGACGTTAGCCATTATAGACAGGGCTGCAATTAAATCAAATTACATTCTGTTAAAAAAGAAGACTGCAAAGGATGTAGATATCCTTGCTGTGGTCAAGGCTAATGCCTATGGTCATGGCGCTGTGGAAATAGCAAAGACTCTGGAACAAGCGGGCTGTAGTTTCTTTGGCGTCGCCCTGTGCGAAGAAGGGGTTGAGTTAAGAGAGTCAGGGATTAAGTCGCCGATTATCATTCTCGGAGGAATCTATGCCAATCAGATCAGAGATGTCATAGAATATGATTTAACGCCGGTAATATTTGATATAGAGACAGCCAGAATACTGGACAGCCTTTCAGCAAAGACAGGCAAAAGGATTAATGTTCATGTAAAGGTTGACACAGGCATGGGCAGGCTGGGCCTTCTCCCTTATCAGGTGATTCCGTTTTTTAAGACCCTGAAAGGCCTTGCAAACCTTGAGGTGGAGGGCATTCTTTCCCATTTTGCAGAGGCGGATGAAGAGGATAAGGAGTTTTCAAAAGAGCAATTGAATATTTTTTTCAAAGTAATCACAGTGATTCAGGAGCTGGGATTTCAACCGCGGTTATTCCATATCGCAAACAGCGCTGCGGTGGTGGAGCATGTGAATTCGCACTTCAACCTGGTAAGACCCGGCATCATGCTCTATGGCGCGTATCCCGCCAAACATATGGTCGGCAGCATAGAGCTTAAACCGGCCATGCGGCTGGTTTCACAAATAATTTCTCTTAAAAAAGTGCCAAAGGGTTATTCCATAAGCTATGGAAGGACATATGTCACCGAAAAAGAAAGCATTATAGCTGCAGTGCCTATTGGTTACGGAGACGGCTACCCCCGCTCCCTTTCCAATAAGGGCGAGGCTCTCATAAGGGGTCAAAAGGCGCGGGTGGCGGGGGTAGTATGCATGGATATCACAATGCTGGATGTTACCCGTATAAAAGGCGTCAGCGCGGGTGATGAAGTGGTGCTTATCGGCAAGCAGGGGGGTGATGAGATTACGGTGGATGAGCTGGCAGAAAAGGCAGGCGCTATCCCCTATGAGATACTCTGCGGAATAAGCGGCAGGGTTCCGAGGATTTATGTATAAAATAGAGGCTATGGGTAATGGGCTATATGTGATAGGTTACATATGACATAATGTGAAGATTCAATTATAAATTATAAACAGTAAATGAAAAAGTAAACCCGCAACCCGCAATAGATTTTACTTTTTAATTTATAATTTATTGTTTATTATTTAATCCTTAAAACCTTTTTCCTTCTAACGATTATGAGAGACTTCTTTGAAAGATTGGGCAAATGGGCAGGCATGATGGTAACCTCAGCAGGCGGAATGGCCCTTATGCTTGTTCAGTCCATTGCATGGATGTTTGTCCCCCCCCTGAAATTAAGAAATGTATTTCAACAGATGGAGTTTGTCGGCGTAAAGAGTTTATTTGTCGTTATCCTTACAGGCGCATTTACAGGCGCTGTCCTGGCCCTGCAGAGCTATAATGCCCTGAAGAGATTCGGGGCTGAAAGTCTTGTTGGCCCCACCGTTGCCCTTAGCATGGCAAGAGAGCTTGGGCCGGTTTTAACCGGCCTTATGGTTACAGGCAGGGCTGGTTCCGCAATGGCTACAGAACTTGGCACAATGAGGGTTACGGAGCAGATAGACGCCCTTTATACAATGGCTGTAAACCCCATAAAATATCTGGTTTCCCCCAGGATTCTGGCCGGGGTGCTGATGCTGCCTGTCCTTGCAGTCATTACCGACTTTGTGGGGGTGGTCGGAGGTTATTTTGTGGGTGTTAAAATGCTCGGCATTAACCCAGGCGTTTACATAGGAAGGACCGTAGATTTTGTAAAGCCCCATGACATATTTGACGGCCTTATAAAGGCGGCTTGCTTCGGCCTTATACTTTCCCTTGTTGCATGTTATAACGGCTTTAATACCATCGGCGGAGCAGCAGGGGTCGGCGAATCAGCCACCAAATCTGTTGTGCTTGGGTGCGTTATGATATTGATATCCGATTATTTCCTGACATCGGTGATGTTTTAAGGCAAAGACAGTCTACAAGTTGTTAGTCTACGAGTCTAAAAGTCAAAAAACTTTTAGACTAATCACTTGTAGACTTTTAGACTGTCTCATTATGATAAAAATAATTGACCTCAAAAAGTCCTTTAACAGCAAAAAGGTTCTTGACGGCGCGAATCTGGAGATAGAAAAGGGTAAGATAACGGTTATAATCGGCAGGAGCGGCGAAGGAAAAAGTGTTCTTATAAAGCATATCATAGGGTTACTCAGACCTGATTCAGGGGAAATTCTCATTGACGGTCAGGATATTACCAAGATGACTGAACGGGATTTGAACGAGGTGAGAAGAAGGTTTGGCATGTTGTTTCAGGGCGCGGCGCTATTTGATTCTCTGACTGTAGGAGAAAATGTGGCCTTTCCATTGAGAGAGCATACGGAGATGCCCGAGGCTGATTTGAAAAAGGTGGTAAAGGAAAAACTGAGACTGGTGGGGCTCAAGGATGTTGAGAATATGATGCCGGCGGACCTAAGCGGAGGCATGAAAAAGAGGGTAGGACTTGCGAGGGCCGTTGCCATGGACCCCGAGATCGTGCTTTTTGACGAGCCTACGACAGGCCTTGACCCGGTCATGTCCGATAATGTGGCGACCCTTATCCTTGATACCCAGCGAAACCTGAAAACAACCTATATCGTTATAACGCACGACATACCGCTCACCTATAAGATAGCGGATAAAGTTGCAATGCTGCACGAAGGGAAGATTGTGGAGCAGGGGGATGTGGATTATATGAAAGGCTGCCCAAATCCGATATTAAGGCAGTTTCTGGAAGGCAGGGCCGAAGGGCCGATAAAGGTGATGTAATATGGCGCTAAAACTTTCTCCAGAGGCAAAGGTCGGCATATTTGTTTTTATCGGCATAATACTCCTTGTCTACATGTCGCTTCGCGTCGGCGGCATACAGTTTGGAAGAGAAGCGGGGTATGACATATATATACGGTTTGATTCTGCCGCAGGTCTTGACAAAGACGCTTCTGTCCGGGTGGCTGGCGTGGAGATAGGAAGGGTAAAGGATATTTTGCTGCAAAACAACAAGGCCAGGGTGGTATTAAGGATACACCCCGATGTAAAAATAGGAAAGGATTTTACCGCAGTATTGAAGACAAAAGGCCTTCTGGGCGAAAGATATATTGAGCTTATTCCCGGCTCTCCCAGCGCGGCGTCAATAGAGCCGGGCGGAGAGATTACCAGGATAACCACATATACGGACATGGATAAGCTTATAACTATCTTAAGCGATGCGGCTGTTGACATTAAAAAGGTGAGCGAGGCCCTCGGCAACGTGCTGGGAGGCAGCGAAGGCCAGGCATCGCTTAAAAATATTGTAAACAACATAGAAGATATTACAAAAAGGCTTGATAATATTGTAAAGACCAATGATGAAAAATTCGGAAGGATGATGACCAACTTTGAGGTATTTTCCGAAGATCTGAAAGGAAAAGGGCCGGAGATCATTAAGGGATTGAAGGAGGTGGCGGATAATCTGAATCAGGTGATCGCAGAAAACAGGGATACTCTCAAGGACGGCTTCGGCAATCTCAAGGCGGCAACGCAAAAACTGGGCGAAACCATGGACACCATAAACAAGCTGGCTAAGAATATTGAACCAAAGATAAACGACTCGGTGAATTCTATAGACAGCATCGTCAGGAAGATAGATAAGGGAGAAGGAACTCTCGGCAAACTCGTGAATGATCCGGCAGTGCATGATAATATTAACAAGACCCTTACGGGCATAAACAGCTATCTCGGAAGGGTTGAATCATTTAAGACCTTTATCGGATACCGGGGTGAATATCTTTTTGACGCAAACAATACCAAGAGCTATCTCTCGCTTAAGCTGCAGCCAAAGGCGGATAAGTATTATCTCTTAGAGGTAATCGACGACCCGAGGGGCCTAAGAGCAACCGAGACAAGAGAAACCACGGTAGGAACAACCACCACAACCACAAAAGAGGTAAAAACATCAGACAGCCTTAAGTTCAGCCTGCAGATAGCAAAACGGTTTAAAGATCTAACGCTCAGGGGAGGCATTATAGAATCAAAAGGCGGCGTCGGCATGGATTATCATATGTTCAACGACCGCCTGAAATTTACCTTTGAGGCCTTTGATTTTGACAATAATAAAAATCCTCATCTCAAGGCAGGTTTGATATTCAACCTGAATAAATACTTTTTTGTCGTAGGCGGCTACGATGATTTTGTAAGCAACACGGGCCTTGAATCTCCTTATCTCGGCATCGGCTTCCACTTTGAGGACGAGGATATAAAATACCTCCTGAGCAGCACTGGTTCCGCTGTTACAAGCGCAGCAAAATAATGATATACGGCATTGCCTTTGATATAGGAACTACGACGATTGTCGGCGCTCTTGTAGGTATAGACGGCTGTAAGGAAGAAGGGGCTGCGCACATGCAAAATCCCCAGACAAAATGGGGACGAGATGTGCTTTCAAGGATTCTGGCAATCGCTGATAACGCAGATACGCTGAACTCTCTGCAGCAGGCGGCAGCGGGCGCATGCAATGAGATTATTAAAAAACTGGCAAACCCGGAAGATGTCCAATTTGTCACTGCCGCAGGCAATGCGACCATGGAACATATCTTTCTCGGCATCTCGCCAGCACCCCTTGCAAAGGTTCCATATAAGCCTGCTTTTAAGGAGGCAAAAACGATAAAGGCTGCAACCATAGGCCTTGTAATCAATCCGGAGGCATATGTTTATGCATTTCCGCTCATAGGAGGGTTTATAGGGGGAGATACCGTTGCCGGCATCCTTTCAACGGAGATACATAAAGCAAAAAGATACAATCTATTAATTGATATCGGCACAAATAATGAAACCGTATTGGCTTCGGGAAAGACGATACTTGCAACATCAACAGCAGCCGGGCCTGCGTTTGAAGGCGGCACAATAAAATGCGGCATGATAGCAAAAAACGGCGCAATTCAGGGCATGAAGATTGAATCGGGAAAGATTGTATTGGATATTATCGGGAATACGGCTCCGGAAGGAATTTGCGGCTCAGGCATAATAGACGCTATTGCAAAATTATTGGACGCTGGAATCATAGATAGAACAGGGCGAATAAAAAACAGGGATGAAATAGAAGACAATATTGCCAACAGGATAAAAGAAACAGAAGAAAGGGGTCAAGGCAATTCATTTATACTTTATAAAGATGCAAAAAAAGAGATAGCCATTACACAAAAAGATGTCCGTGAAATCCAACTGGCAAAAGGCGCTATTCAGGCAGGCATAAAACTGCTTTTAAAAAAGGCTCGTATAGCCGCCGATGAGATTGAGAAAATATTTATAGCAGGCGCATTCGGCAGCAACATAAACAAACAAAGCCTTGTTAGAATCGGAGTAATTGAAAAGGAGTGGTTAGACAGGGTTGTTTTTGTCGGCGACGCTGCCCTGGACGGCGCAAAACTTGCGCTGTGTTCAGAAGAAAAAAGGAGAGAGGCAGAGGATATAGCCTTACAAACCAAACATCTGTCACTTTCAGGAAGCGCGCATTTTCAAAAAGAGTTTATTAAAGGCATGGAGTTTCCGCCTGTTAAATTCCTTTAAATTTCTCCACCGCCATAAGCTTAAATTTTTTCCTTTACAGTAAATCAAAAGACTGTTAGAATATTTTAAAAGGAACGGGGTAGCTCATTTTATGGCACGCATCTTGCTCAGTCAGTCAGTCAGTCAGTCAGTCAGTCAGTCAGTTTTAACAACCTTAAAAATATATTTTATAAACTTGTCCCCGCAGGCCTACCCTCGAATGTCTCTATCGTGGGTATTAAGCGGGGAAGGGGCTCGCCGGACGGCATTGCCCTTTTTTATTTTAAACCCTGATTTTGTCCAAAAGGACAGTCAGGGTTTTTTATTTTCACCTCTCGTTCCCACGCTCCAGCGTGGGAACGATGGGATAATGACAAAAAGGAGAAAAAGCATAATGACAACAAAAGAAACAGCAAAAGAAAAGGCGCATTATTTAAGACGAGGCAAGAGGGTAGGAAGTATGTTACTTGCATTTACTGGACTGCTGATGCTGTCTATGGCATCCTACGCGCAGGAAAAGAGCGGCGAAGTTCTGAAACAATTAGAGAAAAAAGAAACCCTGCCCGCAGAAAAACCCGCAGCGCCGGTAATCCAACAACAAAAAGACAGCAAAGAGCAGGGAGCAGAGAGCCAAGGAGAAAAAATACACATAACCAAAATCACCGTCCAAGGCGCAACACTACTTGACCAAACAGTCCTTGATACAATAATCGCCCCATACCAAAACAAAGACCTAACCCTCGCAGAAATAAACGCCGCCGCAGACGCAATTACAGCAGCCTACAGAGCCAAAGGTTTCCTTGCCGCCTACGCATACATTCCGGCACAAGATATAAAAGACGGCATAATTATCATACAAGTCATAGAAGCCAAAACCGGCAATATAACCATAACCGGCAACCAAAACTACACAACAGCCTTCATACAAGGTCACCTTCAAAAAGTCCAACAAGCCCCAACCATCAAAGAGCAAACCCTTGAAAGAGCCCTTATGCTCTTAAACGACTACCCCTCATTAAATGTAAACGGAGCACTCAAACCCGGAACAGAGCCCGGCACAACAGACATAGCCATAACAGCAACAGATAAATACCCAATATCAGCAACCCTAAGCTATGACAACTTCGGCACCGAGACACTAAGCAAACACAGGCTCAGCCTTGTCATAGACAAAGGCAGCACCATAACAGACGGAGACGCAATCCGGCTAAGCGGAGTAACCGGATTAGACAGAATAGACATAAACAAACTCTCCTACGGCAGGATAGACTACATACTTCCCATTGACTACAACGGCACAAAGGCAGGCATCTACTACGGCAACAGTTTATACCAAGCCGGACAAGAGCTCGCCCCTTTAAAAATAAACGGCAAGGCAGATATAACCGGACTATTTATAACCCACCCCATAATAAAAAAAGCAGACACAACCCTATTGCTCAAATTCGGATTTGACTACAAAGATGTCTACGACTACATGCTTGACTCTATCAGAAGCCAGGACAAGATAAGAACCATCGGCCTCGGCATAAACTACGACACAACAGACAACCTTCTTTTCAACCAAACAGCCAGAAACATCATAGGCCTGTCCTACTATAGAAGCGTCCAAACCATAACCGGAGGCACAGGCAGAAACGACGCCAAAGCCAGCAGACTAAATGCCGACCCTGAATTCAACAAATACACTCTTGACATAGTAAGAATACAAAAACTAACAAACAACGGCTACAACCACCTCATTATAAAAGCATCCGGCCAATACAGCCCTGAGCCTTTATTCATAGCCGAACAATACACCATAGGCGGGGCAGGGAGCGTCAGGGGATTCAAACCCTCAACCTTTAGCGGCGACAGCGGATATAACGTAACCCTTGAATTCCAGACATCCCCTATATTCTCCGATGAAACCATATCCATCATAAATAACCAAAAAATAGGCGACACAATAAAATTAGCCCTGTTCATAGATAATGGTTGGGTCCAAAGAAACAACCGTCAGCCCGGAGAGGCAGAAGACGACGACCTGCTCGGCATAGGAGCAGGAATAAGACTCTACATCGGCAAAAACTTTTCAGCAAAAATAGATTATGCCCTGCCTGAGAAAAAAGGGGATTTTAAGACAGAGAATTCAGAAATATATGCGCAGGCGGCGGTGGGGTTTTAGCAGTTTGTTGAAAAACTCTCAATTTACTCTTATCAATTCAAAACACCTATGCTATCATACCGGAAATTCAAATTCCGGAGGTTACCATAATTATGCGAGGAACCCACGAACGACAGGCGACCATGCTTTCCATCAT
>JACQEJ010000046.1 GCA_016200645.1 Deltaproteobacteria bacterium
AAATAGTCGTAAAGAGAAACATCGTTTGTCAAAACATCTGCATCAAACTGCAAAATTTGCGGAATCTTTTGCCTGCCAAGAAAATTATAAGCCTATTTTTAAACTAACAGGTTTGCTGCATGACCTTGGAAAGTATCAACCGGCATTTCAAGACTATCTCATAAACGGCGGGAAACGCGGCAGTGTTCCTCATGCTTCATGGGGCGCTGGGTATGCAAGACTGTTTAAAGTTCTTGAGTCGTCAATAGCAATTGACGGACACCATAAGGGGTTGCCTGATAACTCGGCATGGAAGAGCGACACAGAACCTTTCAAACGATGTGAAGTTTCTGAGTTTGAAAATATTAGACAATCTTTTATTGATGATACGGGAGTTAATGAGGCAGATATTAAAAAGCCGGATTCTTTGGCGTTTACGGATGATTCACAACGTGAAGTTTTTATCAGATATCTTTTTAGCGCATTAACCGATAGTGATTGGCTTTCAACAGAGGCGCATTTTGAACGAGACAAGTTTAATATGCGTATCGTAGCCGCTTTACCGACAGACGCGATGATAGGCAAACTGGAAGAAGAATTTTTAAGAAAATCAAAGGACGCCAATATCAATAAAGAGATTAAAAAACTGCGGGATAATGCGCGATATCAAGTTCTTCAAAAAGCAGACATGCCTTGCGGATTTTATTCATTAGCCCTTCCGACCGGGATGGGCAAGACGCTGACATCTATGGCGTGGGCATTACGACACGCAAAAAAGAATGATTTGAAACGAATAATAATAGTCCTTCCGTATATAAACATCATAGATCAAACCGCTCAAATACTGAAAACTATTTTTGGTGAAAAATGGGTTCTTGAGCATCATTCCAGTTACAATGAGGGCGACCATGAGGGGCAAAGTGAGACAGAGAGTTGTTCTCCTATTCAGGAACGGAAGAAACTGGCATGTGAAAATTGGGATTATCCTATTATCGTAACGACGACTGTTCAGTTTTTTGAATCGCTATTCAGTAATAGACCGTCTCAATGCCGCAAGATTCATAACATAGCTGAATCTGTGATAATATTTGACGAAGTTCAGACACTGCCTAAAGAAGTATTATTGCCGACACTCCAAATGCTTAAAGACGTTCAGATTGTTATGAAGACATCGTTTTTGTTTTGTACGGCAACACAGCCGGCTTTCGAAAAAAGACGGGGGTTTGACGGCATAAGTGAAATTTATCCTTTAATTGACGAACCTGCGGCGCTTTATGAAAAAACTAAGCGTGTTGAGTATCGCTTGTTGAACGATTTAAATCCGATAGATTATAGCGGATTGCTTAAAGCTGTAACGCAGGCAGGCGGCGCAGCGCTTGTTATTTTCAACACAAAAAAAGCCGCACTGGAATTCTATAATTGCACCAAAAACCTTGTGGATTGGGAAAAGAAATATCACTTGTCAACAGCAATGTGTCCGTCTCATCGAAAAGGTGTAATTAAAAATATCGGGGGTGACTTGAAAGCAAAGAAGAAAATATTGGTGGCTTCTACACAGCTTATCGAAGCAGGTGTTGATTTTGATTTCCCTATTGTATTCCGGGCCATGGCTCCGCTTGAGGCTGTTATTCAATCAGCAGGCCGTTGCAATCGTGAAGGAAGCTTAGGTGAGTTGGGTGGAAAAGTATTTTTGTTTAAGTTGCAGGATGGCGGTATGCCTAACAAAACATACGCCGCCTGCGCAGGTCATGCAGAAGAACTGATTAAACCAGACATAAATCAATTACACGGGCATACGATATTCAATAAATACTATGCTCAGATAATACAACTCTATGTTAATCCTGATGAGTACAATATCAACGAAGCGAGAAGGAAATTTGATTTTGAAACGGTAAACGACAGCTACCGCATAATACGGAATGCTACCCAAGGGTTATATATCTACAATTACAACGATGAGAGCAGGAAACTGCTTCATTCGCTGGAGTATAAAGAATTTTTGTCAAGAGATGATTATCGAAAAATGCAGGCATATACGGTGCAGGTATATGAGCACTTCATTTTTCAAAATAAAGAGATGTGTAAAATAATGCCTCAAGGGTTTAAGGTGTGGTACGGGAACTATGACCCTGTAACAGGCATTTCAGTTGCGCCAGTTGAGGCAGATAAAATGGTTGTATAACAGAGGAGGTTTATATGCTTGATGAAAGAATTGTAAGAGTCAAGGTAAAAGGTGATTATGCCTGTTTTACAAGACCGGATTTAAAAGTTGAGCGCATGACATATCCATGTATGACGCCATCGGCAGCGAGAGGCATTCTCGATTCTATTTTATGGAAGCCGGAATTTCAGTGGTATGTAAGAAGAATATTAGTTTTGAATCCGGTCAAATTTTGCACTGTTAAACGAAATGAGATTAATTCAAAACAAGGACGCAACCCTATAGTGATTGAGGAAAAACGCGTTCAACGAAATAGTGTAGTTTTAAGGAATGTGGCTTATATCATTGAAGCATCAATATATCAGGAAAAGCAGAGCGATAAAAACAAACCTGAAAAATATATAGGAAGAAAAGGAATTGATGCTGACAGGGATGGAATATTTCCGCGCCGCGTTAAAAAAGGTCAATGCTGGCGCAGACCATATCTTGGTGTGCGTGAGTTTTCTGCTGAATTTATGGAACCGGATGGAACTGAACAGCCGATACAAGAAACAATTCCCATCGGAAGCATGCTATTTGATATATTTTATGGCGCAAATGGAAAACCGGAACCATTGTTTTTTTATGATGTGGCTATACGCAACGGAGTATTGGACTGCGAAGTTTCTGATAATGACAAAATGATGCTGTCCAGTCATTTTAGGCCACCTATAGATAGTGAGACATCTGCTGCAATCTATGAGTTCAACCAGCAGGAAGAAACGGAGGCGGAATTATGATTAAAGAATTGAGCGAATTTGGAAAGCCGATTTGCGAGCAGAAATATGGTGAATGGAATCATGTTGCACTTAAAGAAGAACCAGTTTCGATTGATCTTGTTATTGATGACAATGGTAATTTCTGTAAATTCGTGCTGTTTGAAAAGAAGATGACGATAACTGAAGCTTTAAACTCAAAGAAAGGCAAGGCTCGTTTATTGCTGGATAAAGCGGAAGAAGTACTTTGCTATGGAGCTAATTCAACAAATAAACATCAATTGTTTATGAATAAGCTTAAACAGTATAGCGAGTTGGCAGACTTGAAGCCGGTTCTTACTTTTTATGGAGAGAATAAAAATAATGGCATTGAAAAGGCGATACAAGAATTCACTAAACAGATACCTGACGAGAAAAACAGAAAAGGCAACCTTGCATTTATAATTCAAGGTAAAGGCAATCGTATTCACGAAGAGTCCAATGTTCGACACAGGATAATCAAAGAATACGAACAAACATATAATAAGACAGACAAAGCGTGCTCTATTTGTGGCAAAGCTGATTACCCGGTTGAAGACATTCCACATGGAATGATAAAGAAAGTGCCTGACGGTCAATCAAGCGGAAGCGCCCTTGTTTCTTATAATGAAGACGCTTTTGAATCGTACGGCTTAAAAGGGAACAATAACTCAGCTATATGTGCTAATTGTGCAAAAACTTATGTTGAAGGGCTGAACTACCTCTTGTCGGAAGGAAATGAACGTGTTGATCAAAGTAGGAAGGGGAAAGAAAAAAAGACATTCCGCTATACCAACCGTAAAAATTTCGGTTCAGATACTGCTATGGTGTTCTGGACTCGCAAGAACAAAAAATTAGATGAAATTGACTGCCTTGAAGCCCCAAATCCGGCTGATGTAGCCAGGTTGATTGATTCAGTGTCATCTGGAACTGAAAGAGATAATCGCTATCTTGAGCCTGACCAGTTTTATTCCTGTACACTTTCCGGTGCCGCGGCGCGCATAGCGGTGCGGGACTGGATTGAAACCAGTTTGATTGATTTTCGTAAATCAATAGCAGAATGGTTTAAGGATATTGCTATTGACGAATACGATGGAAATTTAAAGAAGACCCAGACACACTATGCCCGTCTTTATGAGCTGGCAAGATGCTGTCAGAAGAAGAATACGAGCGACGGCAAATACGACAAAAATGATACATCTTTGGCGAGAGTGGCTTCTCATTTATGGAATGCGGCATTAAAGAACACCTTGCCGCCGCTATGGATATTGACAAAAGTTCTTGAGCGGTCTCGTTTGGATGGGGTTACTACTGAACGGGCGGCTTTAATCAAACTTATTTTAAACCGACATAATAAGAGAGGAGGTGATTTTGTGATTACTGAAAAGATTGTGCAAGGCAACAGGCCGGTGGCCTATGTTTGTGGACAGATTTTCGCAAAACTGGAGAGCATCCAGTATGCCGCTTTAGGGAATGTGAACGCCGGAATTCGGGAGAGGTATTTTACATACGCCATGACCTCTCCTGCTTCTGCATTCGGGCGTTTATGCAACCTGAATTCAAAGCATTTCACAAAGCTGAAAAATGATAAGCCCGGTCTTGCGATTACTCTGGACAAAGAGCTTCAAGAGTTGTGTAAGGATGTTGATATTCATAGCTTCCCAGCCACTTTTTCATTGGAGCAACAAGGCCAGTTTGCTATCGGATATTATCATCAAAGGCAGTTGCAGTTCAGCGGGAACAAATCAAAAGAAAAAAAGGAGGACTAAAATATGAGTGAGTCAATCAAGAATCGTTATGATTTTGTATTTCTGTTTGATGTGAAAGACGGCAATCCCAATGGTGACCCGGATCAGGTGAATCTGCCAAGAGCGGATGCGGAGGATCAGCATGGATTGGTGACAGATGTTTGTATCAAGCGGAAAGTAAGGAATTATGTTGCTTTAAAAAAGGTAAAAGAGGAAGATGGGAAAACCATTCCTGAAAAGCGTTATGACATTTTCATCAGACAAAGAGATATTAACAACGCGGATAGTTATTTAAATGCAATCATCGGAAAGGCCCCTGGCAACACAGCATCTGAGAAGCGTACAAAACTCTGTGATGATTATTGGGATATCAGGACATTTGGCGCGGTGTTAAGCACAGGGGAGAAAGAAAGCGGTGAAGCCACCGAAGAAGAAGGAGATGAAGCGACTAAAGGAAAGAAACAAAAGAAAGATAAAGTAAGAGGGGCTGGTACAGTCCGGGGGCCTGTGCAGTTCACCTTTGCGCGGTCGGAAGACCGCATTTATCAGGCTGAACATTCCATAACGAGATGTTGCGTTACTACTGAGAAAGAACGAGATGACCAGCTTAAAAAAGACCGTGAATTTGCTTCAACCTTTGGCAGAAAATCTACTGTGCCATATGCTCTTTATAGAATGCATGGATTTATTTCTGCTGTTGATGCAAAGAAGACCGGATTCACAGAGGACGATTTGAAACTTCTTTGGGAGTCTCTTATAAATGCTTTTGAAAATGACCGGGCTGCTGCCAGAGGAGAAATGAACCCAAGAAAGCTGGTCATATTCAATCATAACCATCATTTGGGCAAAGATCTGTCAGGAAGATTGTTTGATCGTGTAAAAGTTACGAAAAATGCAGAACTGCCGAGAGGGATTGGAGATTATAAAATCACGGTCGATAAGAACAATCTCATATCCGGGATTGAAGTTCAAGAATGGCCGGAAGATAATTTATTCTGAAACACGAGGTAAGGCACTATGCCCAACCCAAAAGACTTCCCTCAACTCATCCCGCCGCATGGCGGCTATCGGGAGTTGCAATCTTACAAGATGTCGGAGATTGTTTATGACGCCACGATAGTGTTTTGCAACCGCTTTATTGATAAGCGCTCCCGCACCCATGACCAGATGGTGCAGGCGGCGCGTAGCGGAAAACAGAATATAGCCGAGGGCAGCATGGCGTCCGGCACCTCAAAAAAGATTGAGCTGAAGCTCATCGGCATCGCGCGGGCAAGCCTTGAGGAACTGCTTTTGGATTATCAGGATTTTCTGCGGCAGAAGGGGCTGCCGCTTTGGGGAAAGGAACATCCTGAAGCCCTTGCTGTGCGCAAACTTGCGCACAGCAAAAATAGGTCGTATGAGACTTATAAGACCTATGTGGAGGCTTCGCCTCCTGAAGTTGCCGCAAACACCATGATCTGCCTGATTCACCAGACAAACTACCTGCTTGACCAACAACTGAGGGCATTGGAAAAGGATTTTCTGAAAGAGGGTGGGTTTACGGAAAGACTCTATCGGGTGAGATCGCAGTTTCGCGAAAGGAAAAAATAAGTCCTATATGACTTATAAGACTTATGATGAAGATTCTCTTCTTCAGCTTTCAGCCTTGCAGCATCTTGTATTCTGTGAGCGGCAGTGCGCTCTGATACACATCGAGCAAGTCTGGAGCGAGAACCTGTTGACTGCTGAAGGCAGGATCATGCACGAAAAAGTTGATACTGCGAATCGGGAATCGCGCGGAAATATCCGCATTGAATACGGCGTGCCGTTGAGGTCTTTCCGGCTTGGGCTTATCGGCAAGGCAGACGTGGTTGAGTTTCACAAAGAGGGGGAGAGATGGATTCCGTTTCCTGTGGAGTATAAACGCGGGAAACCAAAAACGGATAATTGCGACGAAGTGCAACTGTGCGCTCAGGCAATATGTCTTGAGGAGATGCTCAAGGTTGAGATACCGGAAGGCGCGATTTTTTATGGCGAGACAAGGCATCGGTGCGACGTCAGGTTTGACGGCGCATTGCGGGCAGAGACAGAGGATGCTGCAAAAAGATTGCATGAGCTGATTGCATCCGGCAAGACGCCGAAGGTTGAGTATTCTAAAAAATGCGAAAAGTGTTCGCTGAATGAATTGTGCCTGCCGAAGGTGAGCCGCAAAGCAAGTAATTATCTTTTGAAGGTTCTGGAAGAATGAAAAAACATTTGAACACACTTTTTGTTACAACGCAGGGGGCGTATCTTTCCAAAGAAGGAGAGACCGTTGTTGTGAAGGTGGATAACGAAGTCCGTTTGCAAGCGCCTGTTCACACATTGGGCGGGATTGTCTGCTTTGGCCAGGTCAGTTGCAGTCCGTATCTGATGGGCTTTTGCGCCGAGCGCGGAGTGGCGATAAGTTTTATGACCGAATGGGGCGGCTTCCTTGCAAAGGTTCAGGGGCCTATATCCGGCAACGTGCTTTTGAGGCGCGAGCAATACCGCCGCGCGGATGATTCCAAGACATCCGCTGATATTGCAAGGGCAATATTAACCGGCAAACTTGCCAATTGCCGCACGGTTCTTTCACGCTCATTGCGGGATCACCCTGAGAAGATTGACACGGATGCTATTTCGCGGGCAGTCAATAAACTGACCGACGCACTCAGAAGGCTGTCGTTTGAATCTGATCTGGAAGTTTTGCGCGGTATAGAAGGGGAGTCGGCAAGCGCATATTTTGAAGTCTTTGATCATCTGATAACGACTCAGAAAGATGGTTTTGAGTTCAACGAAAGAAACCGGAGGCCGCCGCTGGATAAGGTGAATTGCCTGCTGTCGTTTTTATATACAATGTTGATGCACGACGTCCGCTCGGCTCTTGAAACTGTCGGGCTTGATCCTGCGGTCGGATTTCTGCACAGAGATCGTCCGGGCAGATACGGGCTTGCGCTTGATTTGATGGAGGAGTTCAGACCGTTTATTGCAGACAGGACGGCTCTTTCCCTGATAAATCTTTGTCAGGTGCAGGGGAGGGGATTTGACAAGAAAGAATCCGGCGGGATATGGATGAATGACGATACGAGAAAGACAGTTTTGACAACTTATCAGAAAAGAAAACAGGATGAGATAATGCATCCGTTTCTGAATGAGAAGGTCAGCATAGGACTCCTCTTTCACACGCAGGCGCTGCTCATGGCGCGTTATCTGCGCGGCGATATGGATGCGTATCCGCCGTTTGTATGGAAGTGAAAAATTGATTGCCCTCTGAGGGCAATGGTGAGGGGGGAATATGTTGATGCTCATCAGCTATGATGTTGCAATAACTGAAAAAGAGGGGCAGCGCAGACTTCGCAGGGTTGCGAAGGCGTGTAAGAATTACGGTCAGAGGGTGCAATATTCCGTGTTTGAATGTATTGTTGACCCGCGCAATGGACGGTGTTAAAAAACAGACTGATCTCCGAGATTGACCCGGCAAAAGACAGCCTGCGGTTTTATTATCTCGGCTCTAACTGGAAGCGTCGCGTGGAGCATGTAGGCGCAAAGGCAGCCGTTGATCAGGAAGGCCCGTTGATTGTCTGATATGCTGCTGCGAACCCTAAGTTCACATGATTTCTCTGCAAGGTTCGCAACAGGCAAAAGTTATTGTAAAAGAGTAAAAAATCAACCCTGTTCTTTGACAACCGAATATTTTTTTGACTTGCATTTTGAGGTTCGCAAAAAGTGGTTAATAAATGCTTGTTTTGCAATAAGTTATAATTGAACCGTCGCGCCCCATGCGGGCGCGTGGATTGAAACAAAAATTCCCGCGCTCTCCTCTATAGCGCCCTTGTCGCGCCCCATGCGGGCGCGTGGATTGAAACTATGCCGGAGACTGGAAGAACTTCAACATCTTGCTAGTCGCGCCCCATGCGGGCGCGTGGATTGAAACGCAAATAGCGGACAGATACGGGTTGATGCCGCCGTCGCGCCCCATGCGGGCGCGTGGAGTGAAAC
>JACQEJ010000053.1 GCA_016200645.1 Deltaproteobacteria bacterium
ATAACTGCCGAGTTTCAATGGTTCGTTCGGGATAGAGATTTCTTTTGCGTCCTTCAAATATCTGCTGTCTATAAACTCCTCCGGGAATCTTTTTGCTCCGTTCGGAATTATTTCATTTGCAACCTGTTCAATAAGTTTTTCCACATCTTTTGCCGCCTTGCCGTTCTTGATCTTCTTCCTCATCCCGGCAAGTTCTATCCGCTCCCGCACCAATTCACAGATGCCGTCATAAATCGGCTTCAGGTATTTTTTCGGGTCAAGACCGATTACCTCAAGCACAAGGCTGTCCAATTTTTGCCTGTCCTTCATCTTGACTTCTTCAAAGATGGGTTTGATGGGGCGGCTTGAAAGCTGCTCAAAAGATTTTATGATCACTTTTTTCTTTTCTGTATATATTTTGCTTGGATCAATAACAGGTAGGTCAACAATATCCGGGCCATAAAAGGTTAGCAAACCTTCTCCTAATCCCGCCCTTCCGTTAAGTTCCACGAAGAGAGAAACAAGAGTGGAGTTTAATATTGCAGAAAAAATATCAATATCTTTTCTGTTTTTTAAATCGGCAACAAATGCTATGTCGCCTATCAAGGCGCCTGTTTTATTTATGGAAAAGAAAAATCGTTCTCCTATGAATCTGTTTACAACAAAATCACACGGAGCAGTTTTACCTATATCATACCAAAACGGCCTTCCCTGCACTGATGGAACTTCAGGGAACGGCGTGCCGCCCTTTTTATGGCCGCCTCGTTCTTTTGTCCGCTGTTTCTCACCCCACTCAATATACTTTAACGCACCTAATTGCTTTGCATTTCTCAGTTCTTTCTTTGTCTTTGAACAAGCAAACACCTTAAATTCTATGTTGTTAGGGTCAAGATAAAGCGTTTCTATCTCTTTTGGAGATGTCAAGAGAGGGAGCAAAAACTCATCCTCAATGTCCCAATGCTCAATCGTTTCATTTGTAAGATGAAAGAATTCATTTATCCCCGTCTTTATTCCAAAACCGACCTCTGCCACTTCTTTTAAAGGCACGAGCAGGGGCGGGGTAACCCCGCCCCTGCATTTTTCCAAAATCTCAAAATAAACTTCCGGCGCTCTTAGATACTGACCCCATTTTACGGTCTTGCCGCTGGCGTCAAGATTTTCTAAAAGTTCGCCCTGCCGCACGACCCTGATTCTGAAATCGTCATCCTCATAACTTGCGATGCCTTTTAAGGTATTCTCAACTTTTGTCCCTTTTATCTGAAAATGCTCTGAGCCTGCCTTTTCAATTTTATGCACAATCTTATCAAGCCCGCCCCATCTCCTTGCAGCCTCCATCTTCATATCCCACGGGATAAGGTCTTTGAGACGCTTTTTAATTTTTACGAATTTTACGAGGTGGTTGTCTCTGTCTTCTTTTACCGCCCCCGCCCCCTCACCCTTGCCCTCTCCCGCAAGGGGAGAGGGTTTAAGAGGTATTCTCTCAAGAATGGTAACAACCGTGTTTATTGCCGCGTCTTCAAACCACGGCTCACAGCGGGATTCAAGGACGGCAATGATTTTAAAATTTTTCAAAAAGAATCTTTGCAGTTCATAGCCATAAGCAACATCAAGCCATGAATTGGATGTTACAATCCCCATCCTTCCGCCGTCTTCTTTTAAAAACCTTGCTGTGTGAAAAAAGAGATAGGCATAGACATCCGCCTGGCCTGAAAGTTTCAGGTTTTTCCTGCTGTCAAACAATTCGGGATATTCCTTCATCCAGCCATACGCAAGGGTTCTGCCAAGTTTTTCTTTATATGCAGGAAACCTTTTTTCAATCAGTTCTTGACGAATGTAGGGAAAATTGCCCACTGCTGCGTCGAAGGCAGGCAGTTTCTCATCAAACTTAAAATTAACATCTCCGGTAGCTTTTGGTGGAGGAAATGGGAAAATATCTCCTTGCTTAACTTCAAAAAAATCTTTGGATACAATCCTTGGAAAATTTCTATAGTCTTCTATGTTTTGACGATACAGGTTTATGGTTGCAAGTTCAGCGGGGAAATGAGCGACATCAAAACCCCAGAGATGAGAAAGCAAGGTGGTATGCGTCTTTTCGCCCAGCGTTTTGAGCCGGTCATAACTCCTGATAAGAAATGTGCCGGTGCCGCAAGTCGGGTCAATAACCTTTGCATCTTTTGTCTGGATGCAAAAGGCATTGATTAAATCAACAAGGTCTTCTCTGGTAAAATACTGTCCCAGCGCATGGCGCTCCTCATGAGGGATGAGTTTTTCAAATACATTGCCCACAACATCGTGCGGCATGGAAGAGAAGTTGAAGCGGTTCAAATCTTCAACAAGGGCGACAATGAACGGCGCGGCTGTCGGAGGGACGGTAATATTGTCGGTAAAGTCTTCTTCAAACACAGCCTGATAATCAATCTGCCTTGCCAGTTCAAAATATTCCTTCAGTTTTTCGTTTATGAGATTGGGGGCAGTCTCCTTGAGAAGCATTGCAGGAAGGTCAGACCGGAATCTCCGCAAGGTAAGATAAAACAGAACCTTTCCGAAAAGACGGTAAACCGCCTGCCGTGAGACTGTTTCATAAAATGCCGGGTCGTCATAGTTGGCAATGGCCTGCTTTACAGCCCAGTCAAAAAGAGCTTCCTTGAACTTTTTATCTTTTCCCATTTTTGCGATAAGGGCTTGATGGATGTGGGGGATAAGGGTTTTGACCGCCTCGGTAAGTATATGAACAAAGAATGTGGAATCAACATCCACGAGGTGGAGATGTCCGTCGCGAAGAAGTATAGAGAGGTCATAAAGTATCTCTCCTGCCCTTGCCTTGAGAAGTTCCTGTTTTGACGCAACCCAGAGGTCATTAACCTCTGTAACAGGAAGGATTGCAGGATAGGTCTTTAAACGGTGTTCATGGCTGGTCTTTTCAATCCAGTTCGGCGTCCTCCAGATAACGGCGTTGCGCATATTCCATGTTACAAAATAATCCGCATTCATTGCCCGCGCCTTGTTTGCGGCATCTTCAAGAAGGGCTTTATCGTCAACGGGAGTTGTGGGGGTTTTTAGTTCCCAGCCGCAGAAACCTGTGCCGGACTTCCTGCTGAGCCAGATTTGAATATCAGGAAAATTTGTTGTTTTAGCGGAAGTTTTCAGGGAGGCTTCTGATGAGACAGCCTCAAAGGGATATGCGCCATGGGAGATCGCCTCGTTGAGCCAGATATTGACCTGACTCATAAATTCTCTTTCGTTGGCTTTTATTGTGGACACTGACGGCTCGCTTGGCAAGTAATGATTTTATTTTATAGCACCTTGAGGCTCAAACCTTTGAGCGGGAAATCAGATTGTTACTCCAACCGGCATCATGGAGTTTCGGGTCAATGAGATTCGCCCGTGTGTCTGCTTCGTTCAGCATAAAGAGGAACTGTAATTATCTCTCCTCCTCCACATCTCCCTTGCCGAGACCGAATGCATCGTGCAGAGCCCGCACCGCAAGCTCAGTATATTTTGCGTCAACCACAGCGGATATCTTTATCTCAGAGGTTGAGATCATCTGAATATTGACATTCTCCTTTGAAAGGGTCTCGAACATCTTTGACGCAACGCCTGCGTGGCTTCTCATGCCCGCGCCCACGATGGAGACCTTTGCGATATTGGTGTCGGAGAGCACCTTGCCTGCCTTCATCTCCTTTGCGGTCTTTTCCACGAGTTGCAGCGCCTTTTTGAAATCCGCCTTCGACACAGTGAATGTCAAATCCGTATGCCCGTCGTGGCTCACATTCTGAACGATCATGTCAACATTGATATTCGCCTTGGTCAGCGGCGCAAAGAGCTTTGCGGCAATGCCAGGACGGTCGGGAACCTTTGCCACGGTTATCTTTGCCTCATCCTTATTGTAAGTAACACCGGAAACTATCACCTTTTCCATATCCTTATCCTCCTTTGTAACAAGCGTCCCTTCCGCATCGGTAAAGGACGACTTCACCATAACCGGAACATTATATTTTTTCGCAAACTCAACAGACCGCGTCTGCAAAACCTTTGCGCCGAGGCTTGCCATCTCCAGCATCTCGTCATACGAGACCTTTTTTAATTTCCGCGCATCAGGGCATATATTCGGGTCTGTGGTGTAAACGCCCTCCACATCCGTGTATATCTCGCACACATCCGCCTTGAGCGCGGCTGCGAGGGCAACGGCAGTAGTGTCAGAGCCGCCTCTGCCGAGCGTGGTGATATTGCCGTCCCGGTCAACGCCCTGAAAACCGGCCACCACAACGATATTTCCTCTTTTCAACTCGGACAATATGCCCGCTGTTTCTATCTCCTCAATCCGCGCCCTGCTGAATGCGCTGTCCGTAATGATCGGCACCTGACTTCCGAGAAAAGATTTTGCGCCGCAGCCCAGATCCTGCAAAGCCAGAGCCAGAAGCCCGATAGTAACCTGCTCGCCGGTTGACACCACCACATCGTATTCCCTGCCGATGGGAAACTCCTTCATCTGATTCGCCAGACTAACCAGCTTGTTGGTCTCGCCGGACATGGCGGACACGGCCACCACGACCTTGTGTCCCTTCTTCTTGGTCTGCGCAACCCGTATGGCAACATTGCGTATCCTCTCCACATTGCCCACGGATGTGCCGCCGTATTTTTGAACGATTAAGGCCATTATCTTTTCCTCCCTATCTTATGTATCGCCATGCCATGCACATCCTCTGCCGCCTCCATCACGAGTTCCGGCAAAGTGGGATGGGCATGGATGGTATCCGCTATCTCTTTTATCTTTACCCCTGCCTTCATAGCAACCGCAACCTCCTGAATCAAATCCGTTGCGTGAGCGCCGACAATGGAGCAGCCCAAAACCTTGTCCGTGCCGGGGTCTGAGAGAATCTGCACAAAACCTTCTTCCTCAGCCATGCACAAAGCCTTGCCTGACGCCGCATAGGGAAATCTGCCGACAGCAACCTCCATCCCTTTTTCCTTTGCATCTTTTTCCCGCAGGCCCACGCTTGCAATTTCAGGTGAGGTGAAGATTCCTGCAGGAACGATGGAATAATCCATGGCTGCATCTTTTCCAAGCGCATTATTGACAGCAACTATTCCTTCGCTTGATGCAATATGGGCAAGAAGCATACCGCCGATAACATCGCCTGCGGCATAGACGCCGCTGACATTGGTCTCCATCTTTTCGTTTACGACAATCCTTCCCTTTTCCGTTTTCACGCCCAACGCCTCAAGCCCGAGTCCTTGCGAATTGAAACTCCTGCCGATGGACACCATCACCTTTTCCGTCACAAACTCCCTGCCGTCCGCAAGAGTAGTTCTTACACCGTTCCCTGTATCCTGAACACTCTGCACAGAAACCTCTGTAAGCACATCAACACCTTTCTCCTTGAAACTTTTTAATATCACCCTTGAAACCTGCTTATCCTCTGTTGACAAGATTGTCGGCAAAAGTTCAACAATTGTAATCTTGCTGCCAAATTCGGCAAAGATGCTTGCAAACTCGCATCCCATCACGCCGCCGCCGATGATGAGGATGGTTTTGGGAACGGTCTGCAGGTCCAACATCTCCGTCGAGGTGATGATATTTTTTCTGTCAATATTGAATGCCGGAATCATAGCAGGCTCGGAGCCGGTGGCAAGAATTATTTTCTTGGCGGTTATTGTCCCTTTCAAACCGTCCTGCCGCGTAATCCGCACCTGCCCGGCATTTTCCAGAAAGGCCTCTCCCTCAAAAACCTGCACGCCGTTTCCTTTGAGCAGTTGCCGAACGCCGCCGACAAGTTGAGCCACCACTTCATTTTTTCTTGCAACAGCCTTTTCCAAATCAAAGGCGATGTCTTTTACACTAACGCCAAAATCACCCGCTCTGCGCGCCGCTGCCAGAGCCTTTGCGCTGGTATACAACGCCTTTGTGGGTATGCAGCCCCTGTTAAGGCATGTGCCGCCAAGCGCATCCTTTTCAATAAGCGCGGCCTTTGCGCCAAGCTGCGCCGCCCTTATTGCAGCCACATATCCGCCCGGCCCGCCGCCGATTATAACGATGTCAAATTCCTGCATTAAAGACCTCCGTTCTTGATCATTCTTTTTATAGTATTAAGGCATTCACGCATACAACAACTTTCCTTTGGGAACCGGTATTTCTCTCCCAATGTCCTTTGCTGTTTCTATCCACTCTGCAATCACA
>JACQEJ010000055.1 GCA_016200645.1 Deltaproteobacteria bacterium
ACCGCGGAGAGATTGGGATTGCCGGAAGAAAAGGTCTACTTAAATCTCGATAAATACGGGAATACCTCTGCCGGCTCCATACCGCTTGCCCTTGACGAGGCGGTCAAAAAAGATATGATAAAAAGCGGCGATATTGTGCTCTTTGTTGCGTTTGGCGGCGGGCTTACCTGGGCATCGGCGTTGGTGAGGTGGTGACAAGACAGTGAACAGTAAACAGTTAACAGTTAACAGTTTAAAACATCATACATCACATATCGCATTTGTATTTCCTGGACAGGGTTCCCAATGCCTTGGCATGGGTAAGGAATTTTATGATAGATACCCTGCTGCAAAGGCTATTTTTCAGGAAGCCGGCGATACATTGCATCTTGATATGGCGCGGCTCTGTTTTGAAGGCCCGGCTGAAGAGCTTAATCTTACGCGGAATACACAGCCTGCCTTATTGACTGCCAGCATAGCGATCCTCAAATCCGCGGAGCAGGAAATTTCTATAAAACCGAATTTTCTTGCAGGCCACAGTCTTGGAGAATATACTGCATTGGTTGCAAGCGGCGCCATGAGCTTTGAGGACGCAGTCAAGCTGGTTGAAAAACGCGGAAGATTTATGCAGGATGCCGTGCCGCACGGCATAGGCGCTATGGCAGCCGTGCTCGGCCTTGCAGGAGAGATAGTGGAAAAAATATGTGAAGAGGCGAGCAGCGAAAGGAATGTTGTTGTAGCCGCAAATTTTAATAGCCCGGAGCAGACAGTGATCTCAGGGCATAAGGAGGCGGTAGAAAAGGCGTCTCTTCTTGCAAAAGAGAGAAAGGCGAAAAAGGTTATACCGCTGCCGGTGAGCGTCCCTTCCCATTCTCCGCTTATGAGGCCTGCCGCTGAAAGGCTTGCAAAAGAAATGGAGCGCATCGAAATTAAACCGCTCAATATCCCTGTCATTACCAATGTGGAAGCGGAGTCTTTAACATCAAGAGAAAGAATCAAAATGCTCCTTGAAAAACAGCTCTACAGCCCTGTAAGATGGGTTGAGTCTATTCAAAGAATGAAGAGGGATGGCGTAGAAATCGTTATAGAAATTGGGCCAGGCAGGGTGCTGACAGGCCTTGTAAAGAGGATAGACAGCGGTCTGAAAACACTGAATGTGGAAAGGCCGGAGGATATACAACAGCTCATAGCTCATAGTAAAATCTGCTATCAGCTATGAGCCATCAGCTATCAGAGCCATCAACTAAAACCGGAGGTTTTTTATGATTCTCAAGGACAAGGTTGCCCTTGTTACAGGCGCTGCCCAGGGCATAGGAAAGGCCATAGCCTTAAGACTTGCTCAAAGTGGGGCAGATGTAGCCATCGTTGATATGAATCTTGAAAAGGCACAAGAGACAGCCGCGGAAGCGGAGAAATTGGGAACCAGGGCCATAGCGCTTAAGGCAAATGTGGCAAGCCTTCAGGAGGCAGAGGTTATGATTGATGAGACAGCGGCAAAACTCGGGGCAATCCATATATTGGTCAATAATGCTGGAATAACCAAAGATGCCCTGATGCTCAGAATGAAAGAGGAAGACTGGGATGCCGTAATTGCCGTAAATCTGAAGGGCGTTTTTAACTGCACAAAGGCCGCTGTTAGACACATGGCAAAACAGAGATATGGCCGCATCGTAAATATAGCGTCCATCGTTGGAGAGATGGGGAATGCAGGCCAGGCAAACTATTCTGCAAGCAAGGCAGGCGTTATTGCCCTTGCAAAGACTGTGGCAAGGGAATTTGCATCACGCAATATCACCTGCAATGCAATCGCCCCGGGTTTTATAGAAACAGCCATGACCCTGGCCCTGTCAGAAAAGGTAAGAGAAGAGCTGGCAAAACAGATACCGATTGGGAGGCTCGGAACGCCTGAAGATGTGGCAGAAGGGGTTCTCTTCCTGGTTTCTGACGCTGCCAATTATATTACAGGGCAGGTTTTAAATATAAACGGCGGAATGTATATGTAAAGACAGGCAATAGGCTATAGGCGATGGGTGATAAGAGAAATCCTATAGCAGCCCATAGCCCATTGCCTATAGCCTGTTTCATTACCCTTTGACAACGGATTTAATGAATGCTATAAACATTAGTCAATAATTTAAAATCAGGAGGTATGAACATGGTTGTAGAAAATAAGGTTAAAAAAATTATCGTTGATCAGCTGGGTGTAACTGAAGAGGAGGTAAAGCCGGAGGCGTCTTTTGTTGGCGATCTTGGCGCAGACTCGCTTGATACGGTTGAAATGGTAATGGCGTTTGAAGAGGAGTTCAACATAGAGATACCGGATGAAGACGCGGAAAAGATAAAGACGGTAAAGGATGCCGTTGATTATATAAATAAAAAAGCGGCAAAATAGGGGTTAGAGATTAGGGTCTAGGGGCTGGTTTTTACAGCCTCCAGCCTCTAGTCCACAGCCCCTGATTTTTTACAAGGATAATATGAAACGACGCATTGTTGTTACCGGAGCCGGGATTATCAGCCCGCTTGGGACAGGCATAGAAAAAAACTGGCGAGGGATTATTGAAGGCAAATCCGGCATACGGCGGATTACCAGATTCGATCCCTCCAACTTTCCTGTCCAGATAGCAGGCGAGGTTCCTGATTTTAACCCAGAAGAATTCATCGAGAAAAAAGAGATTAAAAAGATGGATACCTTCATTCAGTATGCCCTTGCAGCAAGCATCATGGCTGTAAAGGATGCTGGGCTTGAGATTATAGAGACAAATGCTGAAAGGGTTGGAGTTTATATAGGTTCAGGCATAGGCGGACTCCCTGCCATTGAACACTGGCATAATGTTCTCAAGGAAAAGGGGCCGGGGAGGATAACGCCGTTTTTTATACCCATGGTCATTATAAATCTTGCCTCAGGTCAGGTCTCTATAAGGCTTGGAGCAAAGGGGCCGAATAGCAGCGCAGTAACAGCATGCGCCACAGGCAATAATTCCATAGGAGACGCCTTCAGGATTATAGAAAGAGGGGACGCAGATGCAATGATTGCAGGCGGAACAGAGTCTGTAATAACGCCGCTCTGCGTTGCCGGATTTAGTTCAATGAAAGCCCTTTCCACGAGGAACGATGCTCCTGAAAGGGCCAGCCGCCCCTTTGATAAAAACAGGGATGGTTTTATTCTCGGCGAAGGGGCAGGGATATTGGTCCTCGAAGAGATGGAGACCGCCAAAAAACGCGGGGCAAGAATTTATGCCGAGATTATAGGTTACGGAATGACTGCGGACGCCTTTCATATAACAAATCCTGCGCCGGAGGGTGAAGGCGCGGTGAGATGCATGAACACGGCCTTAAAGTCAGGCGGAGTAAATTACGAGGATGTGGATTATCTCAATGCCCATGGCACATCAACCCCTGTTGGTGATGCGGTTGAGACCACAGCAACAAAAAAGGTGTTTAAGGATCACGCAAAAAAACTTGCAGTAAGCTCCACAAAGAGTATGACAGGACATCTTCTCGGCGCAGCAGGCGGCATAGAGGCAGTATATACAACCCTTGCGATATATCACGGCATAATGCCCCCGACTATCAATTACGAGACGCCGGACCCTGAATGCGACCTGGATTATGTGCCGAACATGGCTAAGGAAAGGAAGATAAGGATAGCCATGTCCAATTCCTTTGGCTTTGGCGGAACAAATGCGACACTGGTATTTAAAAAATTTATGTGATTACACAGAAGGCTTAAGGCGTAAGGTTTAAGGTTTAACCCTTCAGCCTTCAGTTTTCAGCCAAGCTAAGGAGTGATTGATTGGAAACCATTGCCATTGCCAGCGACCATGCCGGCAGAGAATTAAAAGAAGATATAAAGACATTTTTAAAAGACAGGGGATTTGATGTCCTGGATATGGGAACAAACGGGAATGAGTCGGTAGACTATCCTGATTACGGGATCCCTGTTGCAGAGAAGGTGTCCGGGGGAGAGCTTGAAAAAGGGGTTCTCATCTGCGGCACGGGTATCGGCATGTCTATAGTCGCGAATAAATTTCCAAATGTAAGGGCGGCGCTGGTAAACGATGTTTATTCTGCAAGGATGGCAAAAGAGCATAATGACGCCAATATCCTTGTCATAGGCGGAAGGATTGCAGGCAAAGGACTTGCGCGAGAGATGATAAGAGAATGGCTGGAGGCAAAATTTGAAGGCGGAAGGCACCAGAAGAGGCTGGATAAGATAAAGGAGATTGAGAAAGGAATGAAGCAGAAATTCTAAATTCTAATATCTAAACCCCCACACCAAAGATTTTGGTGTGGGGGTAAATCCTAAACAAATTCAAATGTTCAAAACACCAAGAGACTGAATGTTTTGGATTTGGGATTTTGGATTTATTTAGAATTTCGGATTTAGGATTTATTTTTATCAGAGAGGAGACAGATGTCCACATTAAAAACCTTTGACCCTGAAATCTACGAAGCAATAATACTTGAAACAGAAAGGCAGGAGTATAAGCTAGAGCTTATCGCCTCCGAGAACCTTGTAAGCGAGGCTGTGCTGGAGGCGCTCGGCAGTATTATGACAAACAAATACGCCGAAGGGTATCCCGGCAAGAGATATTACGGCGGGTGCGAGTTTGTTGACATTGCGGAAAACCTTGCCATTGAAAGGGCTAAAAAACTCTTCGGATGCGAGCATGTGAATGTCCAGCCCCATTCAGGCTCGCAGGCAAATATGGCTGTGTATATGTCGGTTTTGAAGCCCGGCGACACAGTTCTTGGAATGAATCTCTCCCACGGCGGACATCTCACGCACGGAAGCCCTGTGAATTTTTCAGGCCAGCTTTACAATATTGTTTTCTACGGGGTAAGGAAAGACAATCACAGGATTGACTATGACCAGACAAGAGAGCTTGCTAAGCAGCACAAGCCGAAGATGATTGTTGTGGGCGCAAGCGCGTATCCACGAATCATAGATTTTAAGGCGTTCCGGGAGATTGCGGATGAGGTGGGCGCTGTTGTAATGGTGGACATCGCCCACATCGCAGGTTTGGTTGTTGCAGGGCTTCATCCAAGCCCTGTGCCTTACGCGGAGTTTGTCACAACAACAACGCACAAGACCTTAAGAGGCCCAAGGGCAGGCATGATTATGTGCCGCGCTGACTATGCAAAGGCCGTTGATAAAATGATATTTCCCGGCATTCAGGGCGGCCCGCTTATGCACGTAATTGCCGCGAAGGCAGTGGCTTTAAAGGAAGCGCTGGAGCCTTCCTTTAAAGAATATCAAAAGCAGATTGTCGCAAATGCGAAAACCCTGGCTGACGAACTCATAAAAAAAGGCTATAACCTTGTTTCAGGCGGAACAGATAATCACCTCATGTTGGTTGATTTGACAAAAAAGGATATTACCGGAAAAGAGACAGAGGAGGCCCTTGTGAGAGCAGGTATTACGGTTAATAAAAATACAATCCCGTTTGAAACAAAAAGCCCGTTTGTCACCAGCGGCATCCGCATAGGAACGGCTGCCGCAACCACCAAAGGCATGAAAGAGGCTGAAATGAAGATTATCGCCAATCTTATAGACGAGGCCATAAAAAATAGAAATGACGAGGTCAAACTCTCTTCCATAAAGGCTGATGTCAGAGCGCTCTGTGAAAAATTCCCATTTTATAAAAACAGATTGCAAGGCTGATACAAACGCGCCAAATAAATGAGCGTGAAGACAAAATTATAGTTAACGACAAAAATAAACTCATATCGTCGTGCCGAGCGGAAAGGCGATGTTCAGCATATCAACTTATGCAGCGTTTAATAAAGGGGAGGCTCTGATTGTATTCGGAAACCTCCCCTTTTCCTTTGAGACAGCGGCCCCAGCTATCTCAAGGAAAGCCTACATGCCGAATTTATGCGCCCTCTCTGTTGAAAATATCCCTGACGGTCTTTTGGCAGGAAATTCCTTTATCTTTTTAAAGGTCAGAGGGTCGTAAACAACTATCTTGTCTTCATCCATCAAAGATATATAGACCGCATCTCCCTTTGGCGTGAACTGTGGATGCGTTGCGCCCTTGCCGGGTGAAAAAGTCTTTACGACCTCAAGGGTTTTAAGGTCTATAACCTGAATTATATCCCCATTTTTTCCAACAAGATCAACCCATACATATCTCCCATCAGGCCCTGCGACTGTATAAAGCGCAGTGCCTACTAAAGGTACTTCTTTTACAATGCTCCAATCTCTTGTATTGTAAACCAGAGCCACCTCCCTCCTGATTGCGGGAAGCACGGCATAATCGCCTGCAATTGCCCACCCTTTCAGATGGGGTATTTTCCATAAAGGCGCGGCATCATCTCCTGCGCCTCTGGCTTCTTTTGTCCTTATAGTTGAAATCTTTTTAACCTCAGACATTTCCCATGTATCCAGAAGCCCAACCCAGTTTGAGTTCAACAAACCGACCAGATAAAATCTTCCATCCGGCGTTATCAGGGCGTCATACGGCATTTCGCCGACATCATGGAATCTCTTGATTACAGGAAAATCTTTTTTGCCGGCGTCAACAATCCATGTGGCATTGCCATCCATAAGTGAAAATATCAGGAGATTTCCCGGGGCATCCAAGAGCCCGACAACCCTTGATTGCACCTTTTTTCCGTCAGGCAGCTCTTTCTCCGCAGGTATTGTCTTTACTGTCTCAAGTGTCTCCGCATCAAGGATTCTTACTTCGCCGGGCAGATAGTTGCTGAGCGCAATATATTTGCCATCCTGGGTCATTACGCCGCCCACAGAGTCTTCGCCTGCCCTTACCTTTTTTACGAGTTTAAGGCTCAAGAGGTCAATCTTGCTTACAGAGGCGTCCCTTGCAATGACATAGGCAAATCTTGCATCCTTTGAAAATTTGACCGTTGCATGGGTAAGATTGCCGAGCCCGGAAACCCTGCCGAGAAATTTATGCCTTGATGAGTCAATGACGATTACGCTCCCTGACTCCCTTTCAACAATCACCATGAGAGAGGCGGTGCCGTAAGTGTCCTTGTCTGCGGCAAATGCTATAGCCTTTGAGAATATTAAAAGGCTAAAACATGTAAACAAAATTGTAGCTGCCCATTTATGGGCGTATCCCCGCTTAAAGCCTGCGGGGTTCTTCAACTTTTTTTTATCCAATTTTGGCATATCGTTTTTCTTCTCCTATCGCCTCTTGCCCATTGCCTATTGCCTGCCTCTTTATCCCTATTTCTTCATCAGTCAGATAACACGCAGGGTCTTCTCCCCAGACATTTCTATAGACCGCCTCTGCCCTGACCCTGTAGTTGCCGCCGCATATATCAAGAAATGCGCACTGGCTGCACCTTCCCATAACCGACTCTTTTTTGTTTTTTAATCCTCGCATAATGGAGTCGCCGGTATCTCTCCATATCTCGCTGAATGGCCGCTCTTTTACATTTCCGAACGAGTAATGGCTCCAGAACTGGTCTGCATGGACATTGCCGACATTGTCAATGCAGCCTATAGCCACGCCTGAGCTGTTCCCGCCCCGCATCTTGAGAAGCTTATAAATCCGTTCCGCTTTATCGGGGTTTTCCTGCTTAACCTTCATATAAAGATAAACGCCGTCAGCGTCATTGTTGCCTGTGAGCACATCCTTTTCCAGCCCTTTCCTGTGAAATTCCATCGTCTTTTCACATATAAAATCCAATGCCTTCCTTGTCTCTTCATGGGTTAAATCATCTTTTCTTATCTTATTGCCTCTCCCTGAATAAACGAGATGCGAGATGTATATCCTCGGGATATTCTCTTTTTCTGCAAGGTCAAATATGGCAGGAAGCTGAGGCAGGGTCCTCTTATTTAAAGTCAATCTCAGGCCTGTTCTGACGCCTATATCCCTGCAATTCCGTATGCCTTCCAATGCCATATTGTATGCGCCAATCATCCCCCTGAACCTGTCGTTGAATTCTCCAATCCCGTCTATGCTCACGCCAACATAGGCAAAATTTGCTTGTTTAATTGCCTGTGCCGTCTTTTTATCTATCAAAACCCCATTTGTAGATAAAGCGCATCTAATGCCTTTTGAGTCTGCATACTTTGTAAGTTCAAATATATCCTCCCTTAAAAGAGGGTCTCCGCCGGAGAAGATGATGACAGGCACACCAAATCCAGCCAAGTCATCTATTGTCGCCTTTGCCTCTTCAGTCCTTAATTCGCCGGCATAGTCTTTATTTAAAGAATCAGAATAACAGTGGATGCATTTCAGGTTGCATCGCTTGGTAATGTTCCAGACAACAACAGGCCTCTTGTCTTCTGCAAATTGGAGAAGTCTTGCGGATGCCCCATGCTTACTGTCCATGATAGAGCCATTCGAGGGCAGACCTGCAGGGGCAGGCCCATGCCCGTGTCTTTTATGGCCGGCGCCTTGCTCGGTCTTTATCGTTTCGCATAAAAGTTTTGTAACGCCCAGCATAGATAACCCTCGTTATCCGTGTCCGTTGTCCGTGTCCGTGAAAAACACTTACTTCCTTTTTTTACGGTCAACGGTCACGGTTCACGGCCTTTTATTACCCATTACCTGTTGCCCATCTGACATTATTCAGAGGCAATGTTATGTGAGAGATTATTTTATCAATATCGCCGTCTGTTAACACCCCTTTCAATGACGGCATCTGACTTGCGGCAAGGCCGTCTTTTATAACCTTTGCAAGTTCTTCGCTTTTATATGCCCTCAGGGTTTCTGGTATTAAGGCGGGGGCCTTGAGGCCGTATCTTTCGGCATGATGGCAGGATGCGCAGTGTTTCATATACATGTCCCTGCCTGTATTAAGCAGGGAAAGCCCTTTGCCGTCATCAGCCCATGCAAAACCGGCTGTAAGGATTAGAAATGCAATAAGAGTAAATATCTTCTTCATGGGTCCCTTATTTTATTGCCGTCAGAAACTGTAGGGGCAAGGCATGCCTTGCCCCTACTAATTCTCTACATCCTCTTGCCGCAGAGATAACCTAACTTTTTGCATACATCCTTAAAGCCGACATGGCACTTGGCGCATGTCTCAGGATTTAATGGGTGATTTGCTTCTTTTGACGCAACTGATGTGCCGTTTTTAATTGAAACAACATCATAAACCGGTTGCCCGTCTTTATGGTCTGTTGTAAATGCAACGCCAATCTTTTTAAAAACAAGAACAGCGGTTTTGCCGTCCGGATACTTGCTGCCCTTCTTCTTATATATATCAATCACTTTAGGATTAACATAGCCAATATACCCGCCTGGCTTCACCCCGCAATATGTCTCCACAGTAGCCTGGAGTATGTCATCCCCGCCTGCCCCAAGCACATTCACGCCGCAATCAGGGAAGATGTCCAGAGAAATAGTCTTTGTCCACTTATCCCAGTAATTTGCCGGCATCTTTTCTGCAGAGGCCGCTGCCTTCGTCCCTTTTTTTTCCGCCGCAAAACCGCTGCCGGTCATTACTGCTAATATCATTACTGCTGCTAATGCTGATAAAAATATCTTTTTCATGTTTTCTCCTTTTTGAATGCAGGCTATGGGCAATGGGCTATAGGCTATGGGTTTTTACCGATTGCCTCTCACCCATTGCCAATTGCCTGTATTTTAATATGTATCCGTCATTGTATTGTATACATTGAAATGACCGGTAGGCGTTACCAGCCAGTCCCCTTTGATCCTTGTTTTTTCCTTCAAGGTTTTATCATCAAATACAATCAATTCACCTGTTTTGTCCCATACGGCAACCCATACTTCGTTGCCTGCCTTATTGTACTCAAGATGCACAGCCCTGCCGTGGTCAGCTACCTGGAAGCACTGGGGTTTTTCATTGGGATGTTTTTTGTCAAAGGCGCAAACACTCCTTTTTATCTTGTCATCAGGGTTCAATGGATGGTCAAACCAGACATGCTCTGACTTTGGATGGGTCTTGATAAACAAGCCGCCTCCGCCCAGGGTCTCTATCTTTCTTACAACCTTCCATGCATACTGAGGATGGCCCTTGGGGTCACTCCCCCATACCGCAATCAATCCTTCACCGATATGCGGAGTTGCACTAACCGGACCGTATTCAGGGTCTGTCCAGTTTGCGCCCCTGCCAGGGTGGGGTTTATTGCCTGTCTCAAACTGTGCAACCTGTTTCTTTGTTTCACTGTCCACTATAACCATCTTGTTTCTCATGTTTGCCGCCATCATGATATATCTCTTGGTGGCATCCCATCCGCCGTCGTGCAGAAATCTCTCTGTCTCTATCTGAGTAATCTTAAGGTTTTTTATATCAGAATAATCAATTGCCCAGATAGACCCTGCCTCTTTAACATTGATTATCCATTCAGGGTCGTGATGGGATGAAATGATAGCCGCCACCCTCGCCTCAGGGATATATTCGTTTGTATCGTATGAGTAAGACCTGGTGCTTACAACCTTCTTTGGTTCCAGCGTCTGGCCGTCAAGGATTACAAAATGAGGAGGCCAATAACATCCGACTATGGCAAGTTTATCCAGAAAGTTTCCCTTTTTGCCGTTATATTTACTGCTGTCAATGCTTCTTGCATCAAAACAGGTTTTGACCTCAGCCACCTTGTCAGGGGCCTTCATCCAGAGGTCTATCATAGTTGCCTTTCCATCTCTTCCGATGGAATAAAAATACCTGCCTGAAGCGTAGGTGCGCAGTATATGAACTGCAAAACCTGTGTCAACAACATTGACAAGCTCTTTGGTATCTCCGTCAATAATGGCGACCTTGCCTGCGTCTCTCAAGACAATGCCAAAGAAATTCTGCCAGTTTCTGCTATGCTCAGGTTTTTTAGGTCTCTGAGCCTCAGGCACTATAAGCCTCCAGCTTTCCTTCATCTCTGCCAAACTCATCTCAGGCGGGGCAGGCGGAGGGTTTTGTAGAAATCTTGCCAGAAGGTCTATATCGTCAGCGGAGAGATACTCTCCCCAACTCGGCATTCCGCCGCCTGTCCCGTTGGTAATAAATGCCTTTATGATATTTGTATCGTAATTTTTTTCCTTTAGTTTTGCATCTGTGATATTAGGCCCTGTAGCGCCCTTTCTGAGAGTCCCATGACAGCCGGCGCATCTATTGAAAAACAGGCCTTTTGCCTTGATAAGCTCCTCAGCCGTTAAGTCCTGGCTCGCATTGACTTTATACGCAAATCCTATAACCATCAAAATGGACAGGACTGCTGATAAAGCCGCTCTTTCCATTGCAGGGATTGCTCTTCTTTTCAATTGAACTGGCATCTGTTTAACCTCCTTATTGTGATTTGAGATTTACCCCCACACCAAAATCTTTGGTGTGGGGGTAAATCGTAAATGAAAAATAATTTTTTCACCTCCTTTTTATATTCACCCCGTTAGAAGCTGTCTTCTAACGGGGTAACAACCTTTGTTTTATCTCTTGAGCGAGAGAATCTTCCCTCATGAGATGTTTTATCCGCCAGGCCGCCTTATAGGTAATGCGCAGCTCTCTTTTAATACCCATGGCAGATGAGCCCTTTGCCCCAAGGATAATGGCGTCAAACCACTTGCTGAGAGGCAGCCTGCTGCCGTGAAATAGGGTCATTGATGTATCGGAAAATGTATACTTGCACTTTGAGCAACAGTAGCGCCTGTGCTCAGGAAATGTCCTTATATGCCCCACCTCTATAATATGGCTGCAATCACATCTGGGGCATCTTATTCCGCCGGGCCAGCGAATCGTTCTCAAAAGCTCCACACACCGGTTTTCAACAAAATTCTCTTCCATATTTTCATAAAGGGGATAACCTGCTGTTGTATTTTGTATCTTTAATATCTTCTGCAATTACCATGCCATCCCTTTTATGGAGTTGAATAGGATAAAAAAGCCTTAATTTTCTACAAGGTATAGCTGAATGTAATTATTTTGTAACCCTCAGAAGATGGCGTAAAATAGCCATTTTTGGCGGCACAGCGCCGCTGGCTTAACCTCGTTACAAAAGTATTTTTGTAACGGGGTAAAATATTGTTCGCAGCGGAATAGCAAATTTGAGATGGGTAATTAAAAAATCTTTTGTAGAGCGGCTTAAGCCTAAATATAAAAAGGAAGATTAACCCGAAAAATGCATTTAGTTTTTATTTTTCGGGGCAAACGCAAGATTTGAGCCAAAGACAAGGAAAAGCTGGGTGGACAAAACGGAGCATACTGTTTTAAGTATGTGAGTATTTGGACACCCAGATTTGACGCAGTATTTGGCCAAAGATTGCGTTTGTAAGAAAATGTTATTGCATTTTCTGGGTTAAAAGATAGGATATTTTCGGCAGGCAAAAGCTCTATACGGCGAAAAAATACCGCCGCAGATATAAAAGGACGAAAGATTCTCTACTTTCAGTGGTTATTATTCGTAATTTGCAGCAGTTTTAGGTTAATGCCGTATTTCTCCACTTTATCTCTCAAGGTCTCTCTTTTCATCTTAAGAAGCCTTGCAGCCTCGCTCTTGTTTCCGCCTGCCTTTTCAAGGGCCAATGCAAGGAGTCTTTTCTCCATATCTTTTATCATGTCTTCAAACGAAGCGGCCTCCTCCATAACATCAATCAGATGCCGGTCGCACATCTTTTCAGAGGAGGCCATGAGAAAATCAGGAAGGTCCTCGGCCCTGATATCATTTGACTTAGTAAGCGCCACTACCCGCTCCACCACATTTTCCAGTTCCCTCACATTGCCTGGCCAATCATAGTTTACCAGGAGTTTCATGGCCTCAGGGCAAAATGTCTTTTTCTCCACTTTTGCGCAATACTTGTTGAGCAGAGTGTCTACGATGAGCGGGATGTCTTCCTTTCTCTCTCTGAGCGGAGGGAGATTTACGGGGACTATATTCAAGCGATAATAAAGGTCTTCCCTGAATTTGTTCTGTTTCACCATTTTGAGCAGGTCAACCTTTGTAGCGCATATTATGCGGATATCCACCTTTATGGTCTTTGTGCCTCCTACCCGCTCTATCTCCTTTTCCTGCAAAACCCTTAAAAGCTTTGTCTGCATGGAAAGGGGTATGTCATCTATATCGTCCAGAAATATGCTTCCTCCGTTGGCAAGCTCGAACCTTCCCTTTCTTTCTTTGACAGCGCCTGTAAATGCGCCCCGTTCATGGCCGAAGAGCTCGCTTTCCAAGAGCGTCTCTGCGAGGGCAGCGCAGCTGAATTTTATAAAAGGCTTGTCCTTTCTAAGGCCGTTATAATGTATGGCGTTTGCAATAAGCTCCTTGCCTGTCCCGCTCTCCCCGATAATAAGCACTGTGGCGTCCCTCGGTGCGACGGTTTCTATCAGCCCGTAAACATCTTTCATCTTCTTGCTTTTTCCAACGATATTGCCGAAACTATACCGTTCGGTTATCTCCTGCTTGAGTCTTATGTTCTCTTCAGCAAGGCGTCTGAAATCCTTGAGTCTTTCCAGAATCAGGATAAGCTCTTCTGATGAAAACGGTTTTGCTATGTAGTCGTAGGCCCCAAGTTTCATCGCCTTTATAGCCGAGTCCACAGTGGCGTATGCTGTCATTACAATGGCGGTAATGTCCGGTCTTAAGGACTTTATCTCTTTCAACAAATCCAGACCGTCCATATGCGGAAGCCTGATATCCGTAATCACAACATCAAACTCCCTCTCCTTGCACACATTGAGACCGTCGATGGGATTGTCAACAGCCAGAACATCATAGCCCTCTTTCAGGAGCGCGTCCGTCAGGGTTATCCTCTTTATTTTTTCATCTTCTACAACTAGAATTTTCATATATGGGCTATTGCACTCCAATTTGTAGTTTGCCCGACCCAACCTTCGGTTGGGTGCCCCGTGGGCGTATTCCTGCGCCTATCAGTAACAGGCTTAAAAGCGCCGATAAATCGGCAACTACACTATCTTTAATTCTTTACTTTCTTTCATTGCTATCGGCAGGGTTATGCTGAAGATGGCTCCATCGCCGACCTTGCTGTAAACATCTATGGCTCCGTTGTGTTTCTTAATAATATCAAGGCTAACGGACAACCCAAGGCCTGTTCCCTCTCCCAAAGGCTTGGTTGTATAAAAAGGCTGAAATATTTTACTTAGATGTTCCTGAGGAATACCAACGCCGGTATCCATTATCTTTACATCTATAAAATTACCTATCTTCCCTGTCTCTATAGTAAGCCTGCCTCCTTTTGGCATGGCGTCTATCGCGTTCATGACAATATTGAAAAACACCTCCTGCAATTTATGAGAGTCTCCCATGATGTGCGGGAGCCTGTCGTCAAAAAAAGTCTCAACCTGTATCCCTGTCTTTTGAAGCTTATACTCAGCCATGATAATCGTCCTTTTTAATACGCTGGCCAGGTCCACATCTTCCATAACAGGGTCGTGCCTTTTTGCATAATCCAGAAGGTCTCTGACAGCCTTTTCAATATCATAGAGCGCTTCATCTATCAGCTCAAAGTATTTTTTTTTCTGGCCTGCGTCAGTAGACTCTCTTTTAATGACTGACAGGCAGTTTTTTATGCCATCAAGAGGGTTATTTATCTCATGGGCAAGCTCCGCAGATAGCCTTCCTATAGATGCAAGCTTTTCTGACTGCTCCACATGGCTTTTTACATCCTGAAGATTTTTATACGCCTTTTCCAGCTCATGTTGAAGAAACCCCAGCCTTGTCTGGGTTATGATAAGCCCCTCCCTGTCATATTTTTCCTTTTCGGAAACAAACCCCAGAAAACCCGCCAGAAGCCATATTATTGATATCTTGAATATCACATCTGTCCATATCAATAACCCCCAGTGGTCATAGCTGGCTGTTATATAGACAATAGAAGAGACTAAAGCGAGGGCAATGCCCCTGATAAATCCGTAATGGAACGAGTGCAGGGCGACAAACGGATAAATGACAAGATATACAATGCTGTTAAATCCGCCGGTAAGCTTTATGAATATCCCCATAAAGATTAAATCCAGGCTCAAACATACAAGATACAGAGCCTCTATCTTCCTGGGCCAGCTAAAGATGAAACCGTAGAGAATAAGGCTGTAGATGGTGAAGATGAGGAAAAGACTTACAAGCCAGAATTTCATAATATCAGGAGAGGGGCGCAAGATCAGCCAGAAGAAGCCGCCGGTGATGACAATGCCGCGCATCAGCATAAAGGCGTAATCCACAAGTGTCGGGCCTTGAATGCCCCTATCCTCTATTCCGGCCCTCTGCAGTAAAGCTGAAATTCTGGAAGTATCCATAGAGAATCTTTGAATCTTTTTACATCCTACTATATCTGTAAAAGTTTCTCAACACCGTTAGAAATTAGGTAAGCATCCAAAATTTCGGCTTGAAATGAAGCCAAAAGATCTGCGGACGGCAGAGGCTCATATTGAAATTTTTCAGGACAAAACAGATTTTGCAGCGCTTCTTTCCCCGACCCCAGCGCCTTCGTATTTTGCTCTGCAAGGCAGGTTTCCATAGACTTCGTTACAGCGCATTCATTGGGGTCTTGGCTCAGGGAAATTTTGATCCACACTGCCGTGCTATCTGCGCTGTGGGAATGGTTTTGCCC
>JACQEJ010000056.1 GCA_016200645.1 Deltaproteobacteria bacterium
CGTTGGGGAAAACAATCTATTATCACTTCACACTTCACAACACAATAAAACAAATGAACAGAATAAGCGAATTATTTTCCGATAAAAAAATAGTTGATAAAATTCAGAGAAGATTACCTAAACTATTTCATTTAGCTGAATTAGAAAGTTCAAGGGCTGGTAAAGTGGGTATGGAAGTTGGCTCGGTGAGAGAAAAAATCCTTGTTGCTTTATTCATTTATAAATTTGGGGAACAGAATGTTGAAACAGAAATACCGATTACAGAAGCAGAAGTTGATGTAAAAGTTTTTGGCAACCCTATTTCTATTAAAACAATTACGGGGAAAAATCCAACTGGTGTAAAACTTATATGGACTGTTGATGCTGCAAAATCAATAGAATTTAGCAAAAATTATTTACCAAGTTGCGATATGATTTTTGTGCAAATCAATTGGGAAAATGGTGGTGGATTTTATTGCATTACGAAAGAAACACAAAACGAAATAATTAAAAACATTGGCAGAGAACATTATATCAAGTTGCCAAAAGCGGGAACAAATCCAAGAGGTGTGGAAATGACTGGTAAAGCAATTCAGGGATTGTTATCTCATTCGAAAACATTGAAAATTCCTATTAACTGGGATAAAGAAATTGTTAATTTTAAACCTTTTCAAAGATGGATAGAACTATGGGAACAAGAATGACAAAACGAAAAAATGGAACAGAAACAAGCGCTTTCGGAACAAACGGAAGAATTAATCACGATAGTTCAAAATTTTACAATTCAAAATTGTATTCAACCCTTGAGGGGAAAGAAGTTACCGATAAATCAGAGAACAAATTGCCTGAGGAATTTGTCAATAAATTTATTCTCGGCTCTGCCGAAAATATGAAAGAGTTGCCAAACAATTCAATTCAATTAATGATAACATCCCCTCCCTACAATGTTTCTAAGGAATATGACGATGATCTTTCATTGAAAGAATATTTACAATTACTTGAAAATTCATTTAAAGAAACTTATAGAGTTCTGGAAAATGGTGGTCGTGCTTGTATCAATGTTGCCAACCTTGGACGAAAACCATACATTCCGCTCTCCGACTATATTTCCAAGAAAATGCTGGATATTGGTTTTAATATGCGCGGAGAAATAATTTGGAATAAGGCAGCAAGTGCAAGTCCTTCAACGGCGTGGGGGAGTTGGATGAGTGCATCAAACCCAATACTTCGCGATATTCACGAATATATTTTAATTTTCTCTAAAGGTGATTACAAAAGAGAAAGAGGAGATAAAATAAACACCATTAACAAAGAGCAATTTATGGAGTGGACAAAATCCATTTGGACAATGAATGCTGAAAGCGCAAGGAGAATAGGACATCCAGCGCCATTTCCAGAAGAACTTCCCAATAGATTAATTCAATTATATTCTTTTAAAGGTGATATTATACTTGACCCTTTTATGGGTAGCGGAACAACAGCAGTATCAGCAACAAAATCAGAGAGAAATTTTGTGGGCTACGATATTAGTCAGGAATATATAAACATTGCAGAAAAAAGAATTTCACCGTATCTCAGACAGACAAAAATAAAATTTGAACTGAACGGACATAACCCGCCACCAATGATTGTAATGGAAGGAAAAATAAAATATAAAGCAAAGCCCAAAATTAAAAGAAAAATTAAAAAGGCGCTATTAGAAAAAAAGGTTGGTTGTTAATGATCAATAAAAAATCCGAAATCCGTGTTAGGCTTGCGTTATTGCATATATTAAAAACAAATGGTGATAGGGATAAACATTCAAAATAGGAAGAATAAAAACCTAACAAATCGCTGCACCTGACGCCGGAAAGCGGCGCAGGTGAGCTTTGGTGATGAACATGAGAAAAGAATACAACTTTTCAAAGGCGCAAAAAAACCCCTATGCCAGCAGGCTCAAACGTCAGGTTACTATCCGTATGGATGATGGGACAGTCAGTTACTTCAAACGGCTTGCCGAAGAGATGGGTATCCCTTATCAGACCCTTATTAATCTGTATTTGAGAGATTGCGCCGCTGCACACAAAAAATTATCTTTGCAATGGAAGTAAGCCTAATACCCGCCTAGCAAGACGCTCAAGCGGATGGGTAAAGCCAGCCGCTTGCAAAAACATCTTAAATGAATATGCGAAATGCAAATTACAAGTTTCAAGTAAAAGCCTGCATCTTGCAACTTGCGGCTTGCAGCTTTTTTCTTGCATCTTGCGTCCTGCATCTTGCAACCGCTTCTGCTGTTCATGCGTTTTTTGTTGAAGCACAAGGCCTCAAAACCACCAGCGCATTAAAAATAATAGTCATAGACCCCGGCCACGGCGGAGAAGATACCGGGGCTATCGGGCCTTCAGGCGTAAAAGAAAAGGATATAAATCTTGAAATTGCAAAAAAGCTGGAAAAACTCATTTTGCAAAAAATGGATGTTAAGGTAATCCTTACCAGAACAGACGACACATTTATCCCTCTGGAGCAAAGGAGCGCAATTGCCAATAAAAGCAAGGCGGACCTGTTTATCAGCATACATGCCAATGCAGCATATAGGAAAGGGGCATCCGGCGTTGAGACATATTTCTTGAGTTTTGACGCAACGGATGAAGATGCAAAAAGGGCGGCTGATTTTGAGAACGCAATAGTGTCCATTTCAAACAAAAAACAGGATAATAAAAATGCCGATGATTTAAAGAGCATCTTAATGGACATGGCTCAAACAGAATTTTTGAATGAAAGCAGCCAGCTGGCGGAGATTATTCAGGAAAATCTCTGCCAGACAATGAGGAGGAAGAATAGGGGTATAAAGCAAGCCCCCTTTATTGTGCTCGCAGGCGCTGCGATGCCCGCGGTGCTTGTAGAGGTAGGGTTTATCTCCAATGCTAAGGAGGAAAAAAGATTGGCATTACCTCAAACCCAGGAGATTATTGCCGCTGCAATATTTAAGGGCATAATAAAGTTTGAAGACATATTGAGAAGCAAGATGGGATACGCGCTGGAATAGTATTATGAAAATTGTGCTTGCAACCAGAAACAAAGGCAAGGCCAGAGAAATTAAAGAAATACTTGGAGACCTTGATTTGGAGATTGTTACCCTTGACGATTTTCCTGAAATCCCGATGCCTATTGAAGATGGAAAAAGTTTCAAAGAGAATGCATTGAAAAAGGCAAGACTTGTGGCAAGGCATTTGAATATGCCGGCTATTGCCGATGACTCAGGCATTGAGGTGGATGCCCTTAATAAAAGACCGGGAATATTTTCTGCCCGGTATGCAGGTGAAAATGCCACAGATGAGGAAAATAATAGCAAACTGCTTCACGAGTTGAACGGCATTCCGTTTGACAAAAGGCGCGCTGCTTACAAATGTGTTATTGCCCTTGCCCTTCCTTCCGGAGCAGAAGAAACCGTTGAGGGAGGCTGTCAGGGTTTTATTGCGCTCGAACCTGAAGGAAACGGCGGTTTCGGTTACGATCCGCTATTCTATGTCCCGGAATATGGAAAGACCATGGCTGACCTTTCGCCAGAAATAAAAAACCGCATCAGCCACAGGGGGAGGGCCCTTGCAAAACTGAGAAAAAGAATTATAGAGATTTTAAAGCCCCACACCCTGCCATAAATCCGCACAGATCCTTTCTGGCAGCCTGCTTTTAACTTCCCATTGACGCCTTGGCAGCAGCGGCTGATTCTGCTGCCCTCGCAGTCCCCTCGCCTCTATCTCCAACCAACTGCGTATCCTACATGTATCAATCAGCAAAAAAATTGAAACAATTTTCTTGACAAATTTCACCGGGTGGATTTTAATTTGATTGCTTTAATAAGCGCGCCAAACTTCCTATGCGAGGGCCTTAAGATGGCCAATGACAATTCCTTCCAAGATGTTCTGGGCAGACTTGAGGATGTAAATAAATATCTCAACCTTCCCCCTGCAATCTATAACAGACTGCGTTATCCGCGGCGCTCTCTCATTGTATCCTTGCCGGTGAGAATGGACAATGGCGAGGTCAAATATTTTGAGGGCTACAGGGTGCATTATAATACGGCCAGGGGCCCTGCTAAAGGAGGCATAAGGTATCATCCAAAGGTAACCCTGAATGAGGTCATAACCCTTGCCGCGCTCATGACCTGGAAGTGTGCGCTCATAGATTTGCCCTTTGGCGGCGCAAAGGGCGGCGTTGCCTGCGATACCACAAAAATGAGCCGCGACGAGATTAAGAGGATGACCCGCAGATATACCCATGAAATAGCAATGTTCATCGGGCCGGAATCCGATATACCAGCGCCCGATATGTACACGGATGAGCAGATAATGGCATGGATAATGGACACCTACTCTACCATCAAAGGGTATTCTGTGCCAGGCGTTGTTACAGGAAAGCCCGTATGCATCGGCGGCTCTTTAGGAAGAAAAAGCGCCACCTCTCAGGGGCTGGTGACCGTGCTGCTGGAGGCCATTCAACACCTGGGGTTTTCCCATGGCAACCTTGCAGCTTCAATCATTGGATTCGGCAATGTAGGCGCAATTGCTGCGGACATACTCTCTGAAAAAGGGGTGCGCATCGTGGGTCTGGCGGATTCCAAGGGCGCCATTTACAATCCAAAGGGTTTAGATATCAAGGCTGTGAAAAAACATAAGGCTGATACAAAATCGCTGGCGGGTTTTAAAGATGCAGAGCAGGTTTCTATAGATGACCTGGTCTGCCTTCAGTGTGATGTATTGATTCCTGCCGCTGTGGCAGGCCAGATAAACATAAGAAATGCAAAAGGCATTAAGGCCAGAATCATTGCAGAGGGCGCCAATGATCCGACAACCCTGGAGGCAGATGCGATACTGAAGGATAAAGGCGTATTTATATTGCCCGATATCCTGGCAAATGCCGGCGGCGTGGTGGTCTCCTATTTTGAGTGGGTGCAGGATATCCAGCGATATTTCTGGAATGAAGATGAAATACAAAAACGATTGGAAGGCATCATGACAAAGGCCTTTAAACATGTGCTCGCCATAGCTCAGGATAAAAAGGTGGATATGCGCACCGCTGCCATGATTCTGGGAGTAGGCCGGGTGGCGGAAGCCAGCGCAGTAAGGGGTTTGTATCCGTAACTATTGTAAACCCAGTTACTTGAGTTCAAGTGCCGGGGTTCAAGTACCGGGGTAAGGAGCAGGGGCGTATGGTTATATGCCCCCATCAAAATACCTCTTGAAAAGCTTGCACGACTCTGGTAAATTTACACCTTCCACCCGATAAATATTTATCAACACCTGTGGATAATTCTGTGGATATCTTTGGGGTGTTTTGTTATGAGTACAACCGACATATGGAAAAAGAGTCTTGAGATTATCAAGGGCCAAATACCCAGTCAGCATTTTACTACTTGGTTTAAACCTATACAGGTAGCTGCTATAAATGAAACCTCTCTGGAGTTGGAGGTGCCCAACCGTTTTTTCCTGGAATGGCAACGAGACCACTACCTCCCCCTTATCCAGGAAACCATTAAAAAGGTAAGTCTGCGGGAGTATTCTATTGTATGGCGTATTGGAAAAATGGCAGTCCAGCGCGCCTCTGCAACGATTTCACCATCCGCGGCGCAAACCGTTGCCGTTGAAAGGGTGTTGACCAATACCACCCTTAATCCATATTATACCTTTGAAAATTTTGTTGTGGGAAAGGATAATCAGCTGGCCCATGCTGCGTGTCTTGCGGTGGCCAATCAATTTTCCAATAAATATAATCCCCTGTTTGTATACGGCGGGGTGGGGCTGGGAAAAACCCATCTCCTGCAGGCTGTCGGGCATAGGGTCCTTCAAAGAATTAATTCTACCAAGATCTGCTACTATACCTCTGAAGGATTCATGAACGAGTTTATCGGCGCGATGCAGCGCGGCAAAATGGATGATTTCAGGAATAAATTCAGACGCACGGACTTGCTTCTCATAGATGATGTCCAGTTCTGGGCCGGCGGCAAAGGGAGAACCCAGGAGGAATTTTTTCACACCTTCAACGCCCTGTATGAGGCCAACAAGCAAATCGTGATTACCAGCGACAAATATCCCAAAGACCTTGACGGGTTGGAGGAACGGTTGAGAAGCCGTTTTGAAATGGGGTTGATTGTTGATATTCAACCCCCTGATATGGAAACAAAAGTGGCCATCCTGCAAAAAAAGGCGGCGCTGGACTCTATTGTACTTCCTGATGATGTCACCCATTTTCTAGCATCTCTGGGGAGCTCCAATATCAGAGAATTGGAGGGCTATCTGGCCAAGATAATCGCCGTATCTTCATTATCAGGAAAAGAGATTACGCTCCCCATGGTTAAGGAGGCGCTAAAAAATATAATAAAAGACCATACCGCAAAAAGCCTCACTGTTGACAAGGTTCAAAAGGCTGTGGCATCATTTTTTAATATAAATACAGCGGACATAAAATCCAAGAGAAGACTGCAAAATATTGTTGTGCCGAGGCAGATGGCCATGTATCTTGCGCGGGAGTATTGCAAGGCTTCGTTTCCTGAGATAGGAGCTGCTTTTGGAAATAAAGACCATTCTACTGTTATCCATGCCGTCAATAAGGTAAGGCGCTTGGTAGAAAAAGACACTGAACAGCGGAAGATTATTGCTTCCATAAAAAATCTCTTAGATAAATCGCGGTAGAAGGCATATACTTAACCCGTTAAACAAAGTATGTGAAAGATTGTATACCTTATTGTGGATTAAAGTGGTGTTTTATTACATAAATCTTTTTATCTACTTTATGGTGTGGATATCGTATATGATTTTTAACAGGAGGTATGTTGGGTTTTATCAATAAATTCTTTTAGTTAAATACTTTTCCACAAAAAACCATATCTCTACAACTACTATTTTAATATAGAATATATTTAAAAAAATAAAAGGAGAGGTGTTGCTATGAAATTTCAAATTGAAAAAAATGCCTTTGTAAGAACACTTCAGAGGGTTCAGGGGGTTGTTGAAAGGAGAAATACGATGCCTATATTGGCTAATATATTACTCAAAGCTCAACCCGGAAAGATTGAGGTTATGGCAACAGACCTGGAGATATCAATAAAAGATTTATGCGATGCAGCTGTGACAAAAGAAGGAAGCATAACTATCAACGCAAGGAAGCTCTTTGAAATAATAAAAGAGGCCCCTGAAGACAAGATAGATATATCTGCCGAAGAGAATGGAAAGATAACTATAAAAAGCGGAAAGGCCAAATTTAATATCATGAGCCTCCCTGTGGAGGAATTCCCATCTTTTCCATCGTATGACGAAGGGAAATTGGTGAGGGTGACTCCAGAGATCGTGAAGGAGATGATAGAAAAGACAGCCTTTGCATCATCTACCGATGAAACAAGGTATAATATAAATGGTGTTTATGTGGAAAAAGAAGGGGCAAATATAAGGATGGTGGCAACAGATGGCCACCGGTTGGCTTTGATAGAAAGAAAAAGCGAATGGCCAGACCTCGATAAAGGGGTTATACTGCCAAGAAAGGGAGTCTTTGAGTTAAAGCGATTTCTTGATACCCACGAGGAGGGAACCATTTCTTTAGCCTTTACACCCAACAGCATGGTTGTGAAACAGGATAGCACGATTCTTATTATGAGGCTTATAGATGGGGAATTTCCTGATTATAAACAGGTCATACCAAAGGGTAATGAGAGGATGGTAAGGGTGGAACGACTTGGCTTTTTAAGCTCGTTAAAAAGGGTCTCTCTCCTCTCGCTTGAAAAAGGGAGGGGCGTTAAATTCGGCCTGTCAAAAGGAAAACTGGAGCTTTCTTCCAACAATCCGGACATGGGCGAGGCACGGGAGGAATTAAATGCGGATTATAAAAATGACGGGCTTGAGATCGGTTTTAATGCCACATATATGATGGATGTGCTGGAGGTTATTAACGGAGACGAAGTTGTTCTTGAATTGAAAGACAGGGAAAGCCCTGCGGTGTTAAAACTGGCCGCCCCCTCGCAGGGCGGGCATGCGGATGATTATATGTATGTGATTATGCCGATGAGGATATAAAAACCGTAAATCGCAGGTCGTAAACGGTAAGCGGTAACTACTTTCAGCTAACGAAAGGGGGGTCAATATATGGCAGGTCTTAACAAAGTTATGTTAATAGGTAATCTTGGGGCAGACCCTGAGATAAAGTATACACCGAGCGGAACAGCCATCGCAAACTTTAGAATTGCCACCTCAGAAAGGTGGAAGGATAAAGATGGAAAGGTGCAGGAAAGGACCGAGTGGCACAGAATTGTAACCTTCGGAAAACTGGCAGAGACATGCGGCGAATATCTTGCAAAAGGCAAACAGGTCTATATTGAGGGGAGGATCCAGACCAGAAGCTGGGACGACAAGGACGGCAATAAAAAATATATGACAGAGATTGTTGCCGGAACGATGCAGATGCTCGGCAGGGCTGATACCGGCGGAGCAACAGGCCCGGCCGCTCCCGGAGACAGCACAGTAATTCCAGACCCCCAGCCAACAGAGGAGGATGTGCCATTTTAAATCATAAGACAGTAGAATGAAATAAGTCATATAAGACTTATAAGACTTATAATAATTAACAGTTTACTGTCTACTTTATAACTCATGCTTACCAAACGTATTATCCCCTGCCTTGATGTAAAAGACGGCCGTGTTGTAAAAGGCGTTAGCTTTGTCCAATTAAGAGATGCCGGCGATCCGGTAGAATGCGCCAAGGCTTACGAGGAACAGGGGGCTGACGAGCTTGTCTTTCTAGATATAACCGCATCTCATGAAACGAGGAATATTATCATTGATGTAGTGGAAAGAACGGCGGCAGAGGTCTCTATGCCGCTGACGGTCGGCGGCGGCATAAGAACATTGGAGGATATAAAAGCGCTCCTGCACGCCGGGGCAGACAAGGTGTCAATCAATACCGCTGCTGTTGAAAATCCGGAGTTTGTAAAAAAGGCGGCAGAAAGATTTGGAAGTCAATGTATTGTTGTAGCCATTGATGCCAAAAAAAGAGAGGCGAGATGGGAGCTGGCAGATACCAGCGGCATGGGAGAAACCTTTAAATATTATACGCCAAGTCAGGCAGCCCTTGTGCCAACGTGGGATGTGTATACGCACGGGGGGAGAAAGAACAGCGGTAAGGACGCTGTGCTATGGGCAAAAAAAGTAGAAGGGCTTGACGCCGGCGAAATACTGTTAACCAGCATGGACAAAGATGGCACCAAGGAAGGCTATGACCTTGATCTTACATCAGCAATATCTGACAATGTTTCCATACCGGTCATTGCATCGGGCGGCGCAGGGAGGCTGGAACATCTTTACCAGGCGTTTACAGAAGGCAAGGCCGATGCGGTTTTGGCAGCATCCATATTTCACTTTGGCGAATTCACCATCCCGCAGGCAAAAAAGTTTCTCAAAGAAAAGGGGATCAACATAAGACCAGAAGAATAAAAAGAGGTTTTTCCCGCCGACGCCCAATCCACTTACCTTGACATCCTCCAATTCTGTGGCAATACTTTACACAGGACTTATGGAGGAGGTGATAAAGATGTGCCAGACATGCGGATGCTCTCCGTGCGCTAAATGCGGCAAGCCGATTAAAAATGGCGTGTGCAGCGGCTGCAACAAAAAATCAGCGCAATGCACGTGCAGGTAATAAAAAGACCTCCTTGCTAAAATTCCGGCAGGGAGGTCTTTTTTTATTAACTTGCAGCTATCTGCATTATATTTTTTCCGCTCTCTATGTTAGAAAGCCTTTTCTGGCAGACCGCCCAGTTAATGTTCTTCATAAAGGCATCAATGTAAGGCGGCCTTTTCACGCCGTAGTCTATAACATAGGCGTGTTCATAAACATCCATGATAAGCACAGGCGTAACGCAGGCAGGCACATTGAAGTTATGAGTGTCAAGGCAGTAATTATGCAGCTTCCCGTCATAGAGGCAGTGGCCGAGAATTACCCATCCCCGCGCAGCCATGCCGCACGCCTTAAAATCCTCCTGCCATTTTTCAAAAGAACCAAAATCCCGCGCTGTTAAATCAGCAAGTTTCCCCGAAGGCTTCTTTTCACCTTTGGCGCTTAGATTTTCAAAATAGAGTTCATGAAGGACAATGCCGTTTAGGGCAAATGTTTCATCTGCCTTGAGGGCCCTGAAATCGCTGAACACCTGATTTGCCTTGCTCCGGTCAACTGCCTTCAGCCTTTCCTCAACCTCATTGAGTTTGTTCACATACCCCGCATAGAGTATGTCCATGTGCTGAGATATCTGATTGTCAGATATGCCGTCAAGCCCTTTGATATTGAATCTTTTGGGTTGATGCGCCATAGTCGTGTATACCTCCTTATAATAGTTTGTATTTAAGTAATAGCAGGAAAAAATTTTTTGTCAATAAGTTGACACCATTACTTGAATGCCCTGCGGTCAAGTAACGGGGTTGACTGCTTCTGCCTCCTGTGCTAAACTTCGCTCCATTATGCCGGAAACCATAATAGAAAAAATAGAAGTCAAGCGCTTGCAGATACTGTATGAAAACGGGAATGTGGACGAAAGCCTCATGCCCGATCTTTCCGATAATGATCTGAAAAAGATGTTTGAGCTCTTCATCCTTGCAAGGCAGTTTGACCAGAGGGCGCTTAAGCTCCACGCAGAGGGGAGGCTGGGAACTTACGCATCCATCCTCGGTCAGGAGGCGTCGCAGATCGGCAGCGCTTATACGCTGGAAAAAAGCGATCGGGTATTTCCGTCATTCAGAGAGATGGGCGTGTATATTACATTAGGCTATCCAATCTGGATGCTCTTTCAATATTGGACCGGCGATGAGCGGGGCATGAGGACGCCGGATGATTTGAATATCTTTCCGGTTTCCGTGCCGGTAGGCACGCACACGCCCCATGCTGTTGGCGCAGCCTTTGCCGCAAAAATAAAAGGACACAAGACAGCAACAGCAGCATACTTCGGCGACGGCGGCTCATCCAAAGGAGATTTTCACGAGGGACTGAATATTGCCGGCGTGTATAAACTTCCTGTTATATTTATCTGCCAGAATAATCAGTGGGCAATATCGCTTCCCCGCGAAAAACAGACAGCAGCGAAAACAATCGCGCAAAAGGCTTTTGGATATGGCTTTGAGGGAATACAGGTTGACGGCAATGACATATTTGCGGTTTACAAGGCCACGAAGGATGCGCTGGCAAAGGCGCGGGCGGGCAGCGGGCCGACGCTTATAGAATGTTTTACCTACAGGATGGCCGACCATACCACTGCGGATGATGCCTCAAGGTATCGCTCAAAAGAGGATGTGGAAAAATGGAAGGCGCGGGATCCGCTTTTGAGATTGAAATTGTATATGGAGAGAAAAGGTCTGTGGACGCAGCAGTATGAAGACGAGGTAAAAAAGAGGGTGACGGATTTTGTGGACAGCGAGATTAAGAAACATGAGGCCGCGGCAATGCCGGAACAAAAGGATATACTAAATTTCACATATAAAGAATTGACACAAAGACAGAAAAAGGAATTGGAAACTCTGTAAAGCAGAACCAAAGGGTCAAAGTGTCTTACTCTGATACTCTTACTCTGACTCTTTGACTCTCTGACACTTATTTATATGGCGCGCATAAACATGGTTCAAGCAATAAACCTTGCCCTAAGGCAGGAGATGGAAAAGGACAGGGATGTTGTCCTCATCGGCGAGGATGTAGGCAGGGACGGCGGTGTCTTCAGGATAACAGAAGGCCTTGTTGAAAAATTTCCTGACAGGATTTTTGATACACCTCTCGCCGAATCAGGCATTGCAGGGGTCGCTGTTGGCATGGCGGCTTATGGCCTCAAGCCGGTTGCCGAGATACAATTCATGGGATTCATCTACGCCTGCGTTGAGCAAATTTTTTCCCACGCATCGCGCATTCGCTCCCGCTCGCGCGGACGCTACACATGCCCGCTCGTGATACGAACGCCCTACGGCCTCGGCATAAAACCGCCGGAGCTTCATTCAGAATCTACAGAGGCGCTTTTCTGCCACATGCCTGGAATAAAGGTTGTTGTGCCGAGCTCGCCATACAACGCAAAAGGTCTTCTCATATCAGCCATCCGCGATCCCGACCCGGTAGTATTCCTTGAACCCACGAGGTTATACCGGCTCATAAAAGAAGAGGTTCCGGAAACCGAATACGCCATCCCGCTTGAAAAGGCGCGGATTGTTCAGGAAGGAAAGGACATCACCGTCATTGCATGGGGGAGTATGCTGCACCGCGTGTTGGAAAGCATAGAAGGATTTGATGCAGAGGTAATTGATTTAATGACATTAAGCCCGTATGATGAAGAGACGATTTTAAACTCCGTGAAAAAGACCGGCAGGGTAGTTATCGTTCACGAGGCCACAAGGAACTGCGGCTTCGGCGCAGAGCTCTCTGCATTCATTGCAGAGGAGGCAATGCTTCATCTCAAGTCTCCTATCGTCCGAGTCACCGGCCTTGACGCTGTAATCCCAATGGCAAGGCTTGAGGATTATTATGCGCCTGCGAAGGAGAAGATTGTGAAGGCGCTAAAAAAGGTGATGGAGTATTAGGGGGAATGACGATTTCTCCCCCTGCCCTTTCCAGAGGGGAATAAAGGAAAAGGAGATTGAACATGCGACAAAATCGTCTTATGAAAAAAAGCTTTCTTCTCACAAGCCTCACGCTCCTCATTCTCTTTCAACCCGCATTCGGCGAGACAAAGCAGGCCGCTGTATCTGTGCGGAAGGTTGTGCTGTTTACCAGCGGCGTCGGATATTTTGAACATGCAGGCACCATAACGGGAAATAGCAGTACGGAGCTTCGCTTCAAAACCGAGCAGATCAACGACATCCTCAAATCTCTGGTTCTTGAAGACCTTAACGGCGGAAAGGTCGGAACTGTTGTGTATCCTTCTCAAGACCCCCTTGCAAAGACCTTGCGGAGTTTTCAGGTTGACATCTCGGACAATCCGTCCCTGGCCAGACTACTGGGCAAGATGCGCGGGGCGAAAATAAAAGTAAGCGCACACGGAGAGGATATAAACGGCGCTATTCTCGGAGTTGAGGCAAAACAAAAAAGCATCGGCGAGAAGGAGAGAATCGTAGAAACATGGGCATTGAATATCATCTCCGGCGCAAGCATTCGTTCCATATCGCTGGACGATGTTCAAAAAATAGAGTTGGAAGATGCTGAACTTCAGGCTGAGTTGAACAAAGCGATGACGCTTCTGGCGCAATCCAGGGACAAAGATAAAAAGCCGGTGTTGATAAACTTTTCCGGCCAGGGTGAGCGCCGGGTGCGATTGGGATATGTCGTTGAAACGCCGGTTTGGAAAACGAGCTACCGCCTCATCCTGCCTGCGGATACAAAGGATAAAGCTCATCTGCAAGGGTGGGCAATCGTGGAGAATCAGACGGACAACGACTGGAATAATGTGCAGCTTTCTCTGGTAAGCGGACGGCCTATTTCCTTTGTGTATGACCTCTATCAGCCCCTCTATCTCCCGCGGCCTGTGGTGCAGCCGAAGTTATATACGGGTCTATCTCCCCGGATGTATGAAGGCGGAATGGAATTGCCGGAAGAGGTTGAGGCGCAAAGTTTTGGAGCAAAAGAGGAGGGCGCTGTTGCAGAGAAAAAGATGCTGAGACAAAAAGATATGGCAAAGGCCGGAGCATTTGCATCCGCTCCGATGATAAGCGCACAGAGAGCGGAACCCATTGATGCAACGCGCAGCATCGTATCTCTCGCCGAGGCTGGCAAAATCGGCGAACTTTTTCAATATACGGTCGCGAATGTATCGCTCCCGCGGCAGCAGTCGGCCATGATCCCGATTATCACCGATGATATCACGGCAGAGCGGGTCAGCATCTACAATCAAAATGTTTTGCCCAAAAATCCTCTGAGCGGCGCGCGGCTTGTCAACACAACCGGCAAGCATCTCCTGCAAGGACCAATCACAGTTCTTGACGATAATACCTACGCCGGCGATGCTCAGATTGACGACCTCCCGCCGGGGCAGGAGCGGCTGCTGAGTTATGCCATTGATATGAAGGTTCAGATTGACGGATCAAAGACCACGCAGGAGGATACGATTGAAACCGGAAAAATCGTGAAAGGGATTTTGCATCTTCAGCGGAAGAGTATTTTTACCCGCGAGTATGTTGTTGAAAATAAGGATGATAAAGAAAAGGTCGTCATCATTGAGCATCCCTTCAGGCAAGGGTGGAAACTAGCGGACAGCCCGAAACCTGTGGGGACTACGGACAGGCTCTATCGTTTTCAGGAGTCCGTTGCTGCGGGCAAGAAAGCGAAGCTCGTCGTGCATGAGGAGATCGTTCAATCCGAAACATTAGCGATCCTTCCGGCGGATTTCGGGCAGTTGGAATATTACAGCCGCTCCGGAAAGATTCCGCAAAAGGTGAGGGACGCGCTGGCAAAGGCAATGGAGATGAAAAAGGCCATGACGGACAACCAGCGGAAGATTGCGGAGAAACAGAAAGAGGTTGCGGATATAACGCAGGAGCAGCAGAGGATCCGCGAGAACATGAAAACCGTCAATCAGACAAGCCAGTATTACTCAAGGCTCCTTGCCAAGCTGAACGAGCAGGAGACAAAGATAGAAAAATTGCAGGCTCAGATGGAACAGCATCAGGAAGCGTATGACAAACAGCGAAAGAATCTGGAAGATTATTTGATGAATATGTCGCTGGAGTGATGAGGAGGTGTTCTATGGCCTTTGACTTTGTTTTGCCCGATCTGGGCGAAGGGATAACCGAGGGAGAGATACGGCGGTGGGTTGTAAAAGAGGGCGATGCCGTGAACGAGCATCAGACGATCCTTGAGGTTGAGACGGATAAGGCCGTTGTGGAGGTGCCTTCTCCCAAAAAGGGTTTTGTGCAGAAGATTTTCAAGCTGGAAGGAGAGATTGCCAAGGTCGGCGATATCTTGCTCACGATTGCAGAGACACTGGAGGAAAAAAAGGAAGAGAAAAAGTCCTTCGGCGTTGTCGGCCGTCTGCCCGAAGCAGAGGAAATTTTGGCAACACCCGCAGTGCGAAATCTTGCAAAGAGGTTTGGCGTCAATATTGAAAAGGTAAAAGGCACAGGCCCTGGAGGCAGGATAACAGAGGAAGATGTAGCTAAGGCATCCGGCGGGGCAAAGGATTTAACAAAAGATCAATACGGCTCGGTAGAGCGGGTGCCGATAAAAGGGGTGCGCCGGAGCATTGTAAAAAATCTGCTGGCAAGCATGCGTAATGCGGCATTTGTCACCGGCATGGATGATGCGGATGTCTCAGCGCTCTGGAGACTCAGGGAAAAGGAAAAAAAGGTTGCGCTGGCAAAGGGGATAAGGCTTACATTTTTGCCATTTTTTATGAAAGCAGTTCAGCATGCACTGGTTGCATACCCAAGACTCAATGCGTCTGTTGACGAGGCAGGCGAGGAGATAATTGTTAAAAAGTATTATAACATCGGCGTTGCCGTAGATACGCCGGATGGGCTGATGGTGCCTGTTGTAAAGGATGTGGATAAAAAGACAATCCTTGAGCTGGCAAAGGAGCTTCAGGAACTCTCTGATAAGGCAAAGGAGAGGAAGATAAAGTTGGGAGAGCTCAAGGGAAGCACATTTACGATTTCAAACTATGGCTCATTCGGCGGCACCTATGCAACGCCCATAATAAACTATCCTGATGTTGCGATACTCGGCACAGGTAAGATCTCTGAGAGGCCGTGGATAAAAGACGGGCAAGTTGTCATCAGAAAGGTTCTTTCCCTTTCCCTCACCTTTGACCATCGGGTTATTGACGGCGCAGAGGCAGCCCAGTTTTTAAATAAAATAATTCAATATCTTGAAGACCCTGACCAGATTTTTATAGAAAGCGCATAATAGGCTAAAGGCGGTAGGCTGATGGCTAAAGGATGTAAAATAAAAAGACTTCTTCAGCCTTCAGTCTTTAGCCTAATAATTATCTATGACCCAAGACCTCATTATACTCATAGTCTCTCTTATCGTTATAATAATTGCCTCCGAGATATTCACCAATGCGATAGAATCCCTTGGCAGCAAGCTTAAATTTTCAGAGGGTGTGACCGGGAGCATATTTGCCGCAGTAGGAACGGCGCTGCCTGAAACCATGGTGCCGTTGGTTGCTATATTTGCCGGGAACTCTGCCGAGATAAGCGAAGAGGTTGGTGTCGGCGCCATACTCGGCGCGCCGCTCATGCTTTCTACCATGGCAATGTTTCTTGTCGGCTGCGCTGTATGGGTGTTCAGGCGCAGGAGAAGAAAGACTTCCGTTGCCCCGGAACGCACCGGCCTGAAGCGCGACCTTGAATTTTTCCTTTTTGTATTTTCTCTGGCATTTCTTGTGGCATTTACGCCATCGGCATGGCGGCTTTTTCGCATCTTTGTAGCGGTTGTGCTGGTGCTTTCGTATTTTTATTATGTGCTGGAGACTGTAAAGGCAAGCAAGAAATTGGTTATCTGCGGGTGCGCCACGGAAGAGAGCAAAGATTTGTATTTGTCTGCCATATTCAAAGACCACATGGTATTTGTTGTCATCCAGCTTTTGATTGCGCTCGGCCTTATTATAGCAGGCGCAAAAGGGTTTGTGATTGGTGTTGAGCATCTTGCAGCAATTATCCATATCCCTGTAATTGCCCTTTCGCTTTTAATTGTGCCGATTGCAACTGAGCTCCCTGAAAAGGTAAACAGCATCACATGGATAAGGCATGGAAAGGACACCATGGCGGTGGGAAACATCACCGGCGCCATGGTGTTTCAGGGAAGCGTCCTTCCTGCCATAGGCATATTCCTTACGCCGTGGACAACAAATCTTACCGTCACCGCAAGCAGCGTCATTACCCTGCTGGCCGGAGGCTGGATATACCTTCTCGTTGCCAGGAAAATAAAGATAACCCCGCCGCTTCTTCTTGTGAATGGAGTTTTTTATGGTCTCTTTGTCTTGATTGTTGTGGCGCGTTTGTAGTTGTCTTATATCCTTATCCCATCCAGACTAATTCACCCCATAAACGGTTTCGCTTTACTTTTGGGCAATAAAATCTTATAAAATAGTAAACCCCCACACCTTGACCCCCACACCAAAGATTTTGGTGTGGGGGCAAGGAAGAAACGAAGTAACCCTGCGCCAAGAGCGCAGGGCATTCCCAACAAGGTGTGGGGGCTTCTCTTTTGCAATGAAAAAAAGCGAAACATTCCTCAAGGTTATTATTATGGAGAAGTTTACGCTGGGGGTAATAGCCGCGCTTTTATCCTTTGGCATTATAAGTCTTATCAATAAAGATATGGAGGAGTTCGCAAATAATCTTGTTGTCTTTTTTAATCTGGATACGGATAACTACTATATTGAGGCCCTTATAGACCGGATCGGGATGATTGAAAACGGGACGATTATAGGAGTTTCCATCGGCATGGTTTCCTATGCGTCGCTGAACCTTGCAATGGCCTACGGCCTGCATAAGAGAAGACGATGGGCTGAATGGCTGACGGTAATTGCAACCTCTCTGCTCATTCCGTTTGAAATATATGAGATTATCCAGGCGCAGACCATAGTCCGTATCGGCATCTTGATATTGAATATTGCGATTGTATACTATCTTGCAAAGCATAAGGAGTTGTTCAAGGGAAGGAAAAATGGCTGATATAAATGTGATAAAGTTTGATGAAAAAGGGCTTGTCCCTGCGATTGCGCAGGATTGTTTCACAGGCGATGTTCTGATGATGGCGTATATGAATAGAGAGGCCGTAGAAAAAACCTTGTCAACAGGCAGGGCGCACTACTTCAGCCGTTCAAGGAACAAGCTGTGGCTCAAAGGCGAAGCCTCCGGAAATTTTCAGGAGGTAAGGGCTGTTTATTATGACTGCGATGAAGATACGCTTCTTTTAAAGATTCATCAAATCGGGGTTGCGTGCCATACAGGAGAGAGGAGCTGCTTTTTCAGAAGGCTGGATAAGGAAAGTCAGGAGTCAGGAGTCAGGAGTCAGGAGTTTGCGGAGCTGAAAATATTATCAGAGCTTTTTGAAACCATCAAACAAAGGAAAAAGGCCTCGCCTGAAAAATCGTATGTTGCATCTCTGTATGCAAAGGGACCGGACAAAATTCTGGCAAAAATAGAGGAAGAATCTGCGGAACTCATTGATGCGGCAAAGGGCGGCAAGAGAGAAGATATTATCCACGAGATGGCAGATCTCTGGTTTCATGCCTTTGTTTTGCTCGGGCAAAGGGATATTTCTTTGCAGGAGGTATTAAATGAACTGAAAGGAAGATCCGGCGTATCAGGCATAGAGGAAAAGGCATCAAGAAAGAAAGAGAATTAGCGAATTTGAGAATTGGTTGATTAGAAAAAAACCGTTTCACTAATCTCTAATTCCCCAATTCGCCATCACAGGAGGGCTTATGGACTGCATATTCTGCAAGATAGCAAAAAAGGATATACCGGCAGCCGTGGTGCTGGAGAATGACAATCTTATCGCGATAAAGGACATAAATCCTCAGGCCCCTGCGCATATACTGATAATGCCAAAAAAACACTACGCAACCCTTTTGGATTGCAAGGATAAAGGGCTCATTGGCGATATGCTCCTCATGGCAAATCAGGTGGCTGAAAAACTTAAGGTTTATGAAAAAGGGTTCAGGGTTGTCATCAATACAAATCAGGATGGCGGCCAGACAGTATTTCATCTGCACATGCACCTGCTTGCAGGAAGGCCTCTTTCCGGTATGATGGGTTAATTTTTTGCTTGCACTAACAATGCATGATTGTTAAGATATAAAACTTAATTATTCTTTGGGAGGATTATTATGAAAGAAGGCATTCATCCGAAATATGAGCCGACAACCGTTGAGTGCGCCTGCGGGTTTGTTGTAGAGACCAGATCCACCAAAAAAGATTTAAAGGTGGAGATATGCTCCAACTGCCATCCTTTTTTTACAGGCAAGCAAAAGCTGGTGGATTCTGCCGGAAGGGTTGAGAGGTTTAAGAAGAAATATAAGAAACAATAGGCAATAGGCTATGGGCGATAGGCTATAAGCAAGGATATTTTCCCATAGCCCATAGCCAATAGCCCATTTCTATGAAGGTAACCCTCCTTAATTTTACCCCGGACCCTGAAAAGACCGTCGTTCTGGCTGCCAAACTCTGTTATTCAGACAGCAACATATCCGAATTGGAGGAAAGGGTTCAGGGCATCTCGTACGAGAAGTTCCTGGGGAAGATTCTCAAGATGGGACACCTCTCGGTCCTTGAGCATGCCGGCTTTACCTTTGGCATAGAGGGCATATCAAGGGCTGCGTCTCACCAACTGGTGCGGCACCGGCTTGCATCGTATTCCCAGCAAAGCCAGAGGTATGTTAAATTCAAGGGGCCTGAGTTTGTGGCCCCGCCTTCCATCGGGAGCAGCAAAAGTATCAAAAAAAAATTTTCTGAGACGGCGGAATCACTCTACAAATTTTATCAAGAGATGCTGGAGGCAGGTGTGCCGGCAGAGGATGCCAGATATATATTGCCGAATGCGGCAACCACAAAAATTATCGTTACGATGAACGCCAGAGAGCTTCTTCATTTCTTCGGCCTCCGCACCTGCGAGAGGGCTCAGTGGGAGATACGGGAAATGGCAAAGAAGATGCTTTCCCTGGTAAAAAAAGAGGCCCCTCTTATATTTAGAAAGTCAGGCCCCGGTTGTGTAAGCACCGGCAGGTGCACAGAAGGAGAAATGACCTGCGGCAGACCGGAAGAGATAAGAGAAGAATTTAAAAAACTATAAAGACAGCCTGCAAGTTGTTAGCCTACGAGCCTAAAAGTTTTGATTTTTAACTTGTAGGCTATTAGGCTGTATTTATTATGCTAAACCGCCTTGAACAAATAGAAAAGCGCTATATTGAACTGGGAAATCTTTTAAGCGACCCCAGGATCATTTCCGATCAGGAGAGTTTTCAGAGATACAGCAAGGAACATTCCGCGCTCACGGAGATAGTGGAGGTCTATAATGAATTAAAAAAGGCAGACGCTGAACTGCAGGAAAATAAATCCATAGTCGAGGGGAAAGACGAAGAACTCAGGGAGCTGGCAAAAGAGGAAATCCCCGCGCTTCAAAAACAAATGGATGAATTGGAAGCAAAGCTCAAGATACTCCTTCTGCCCAAAGATCCCAATGATGAGAAAAATATTATACTGGAGATACGGGCGGGTGTTGGCGGCGATGAGGCGGCAATCTTTGTTGCAGACCTTTTCAGGATGTATTCACGATATGCCGAGGTTCAAAGGTGGAAGGTTGAAGTATTAAGCAGCAGCCCCATAGGCATTGGCGGGCTGAAAGAGATCATAGCCGTTATTGCCGGCAAGGGCGCATACAGCAAATTGAAATATGAGAGCGGCGTTCATCGTGTTCAGCGGGTTCCTGCAACAGAGGCATCCGGCAGGATACACACATCAACCGTTACTGTGGCGGTGCTGCCTGAGGCTGAAGAGATTGAGATAGATATAAAGCCCGATGAGTTGAGGGTAGACACATTCCGCGCAGGCGGCCACGGCGGCCAGAATGTAAATAAAGTAGAAACAGCGGTACGGATGACCCATATTCCAACCGGTCTTGTGGTCTCTTGTCAGGATGAAAAAAGCCAGCATAAAAACAGGCAAAAGGCCATGAAGATATTGGCTTCCAGGCTTCTGGACATAAAGCAGAAGGAACAGGAGGCCAAGATAGCCCGGGAGAGAAAAAGCCAGGTCGGGACAGGCGACAGGAGCGAAAAGATAAGGACATACAATTTTCCTCAGAATCGTGTTTCGGATCACAGGATTGGTCTCACCCTCCACAGGCTTGATGCCGTCATGGAAGGCGACTTAAACGAGCTCATAGAAGCGCTTATCCATCATTATCAGACAGAGGCGCTCAAGGGCCAGAATATGGCGCTGGTGTAGATTATGGATAGGATAATTATAGAAGGCGGCAGCCGCCTTGTCGGCGAAGTAGAGATAAGCGGTTCAAAAAATGCGGCGCTCCCCATCCTCTCCGCAGCGCTTTTGACCGATGACTGGAATACCTTTTACAATGTTCCGAAGCTAAAGGATATTGAAACAATAAAAACTCTGCTTCTGCATATCGGGGCAGAGATTCAAGACAGCGGCAATGCCTTAAAGATTAAAACAGGAGATATCAAATCCCCTGAGGCGCCGTATGAATTGGTCAAGACCATGCGGGCATCGGCTATTGTGCTTGGCCCTCTTCTGGCGCGGTTCAAAATGGCAAGGGTTTCCCTGCCCGGTGGATGCGCCATAGGCGCAAGGCCTATGAATCTTCACCTTATGGCATTAGAAAAGATGGGGGCTCACATAGAGATAGAGGGTGGTTATATCAATGCAAAGGCGGACAGGCTTAAGGGAGCGAGAATATATTTTGACATTTCTACGGTAACAGGCACTGAAAATATTATGATGGCTGCAGTCCTTGCAGACGGTATTACGGTCCTGGAAAATGCAGCCTGTGAGCCGGAGGTGGCAGGGCTGGCAAATGTTTTAAATAAGATGGGCGCATATATAAGAGGCGCAGGCTCAGACTGCATAACCATAGAAGGCGTAAAGAGTCTAAAACCTGTAACCCATGCCATTATGCCTGACAGAATAGAGGCAGGGACATTTATGGTTGCGACAGGCATAACAAAAGGGGATGTCCTGATAAAAAACTGCCCCATCCAGAATCTTGAGGCCCTGGTTGTAAAATTAAAAGAGGCAGGGGTGCATGTAAGCGAGCTTCGGAGAATGGGCGCTGACATAAAGATAGAAGGGAGAAACGCCATTGTTAAAGGGGCGCCGTTTTTAAGCGGGGCGCCGGTCATGGCGACCGATTTGAGGGCAAGCGCATCGCTTGTGCTGGCAGGCCTTGCGGCAGAAGGGATAACAGAGGTGTCCAGGGTTTATCATTTAGACAGGGGTTATGAAAAAATAGAACAAAAGCTTTCAAAACTTGGGGCAAAGATAAAGAGGGTGAAGGCATGAAAAAAACAAGGGGCAGGGGGCAGGGGGCAAAAAGCAATTTACGAATTACGAATTACGAATTACGAATTAAAAATTCAAATCGTAAATCTAAAATTGTAAATCCTAAATCTGAATTAACTATTGCCCTTCCAAAGGGACGCATCTTGAAAGAGGCTGTTCTCCTTTTTAAAAAGATCGGCATTGACTGCTCCGAGGTAATGGGGGACAGCAGAAGGCTCATCTTTGAAAATAAAAAACACGGCGTCAGATTTATGGTGATACGGTCTCAGGATGTGCCGACCTATGTGGAATATGGGGCTGCGGATGTTGGAATAGCAGGAAAGGATGTGCTTCTGGAGCAGGAAAGGGATATTTACGAGCCGCTGGATTTAGGCATCGGTTTTTGCAGGATGGTTGTGGCTGAGCCGAAAGAGCTGGTCAAAAAAGACAATCCGATACACTGGACCCGCATACGGGTTGCCACAAAGTATCCGAATATCACCTTGCGGCATTTTCTTGATAAGGGTATACAAGTGGAGATAATCAAGCTCTACGGCTCCATTGAGCTGGCCCCGCTCTTTGGCCTTTCAGAAAGGATAGTTGACCTTGTAGCAACAGGCGAGACACTGAGAAGAAACGGCCTTGTGGAAGTGGAGGAGATAATGAAGGTAACATCAAAGCTCATCTGCAACAGGGCATCGCTCAAGACAAAACCGGAGACCATCAAAGAACTGATTGATGGATTGAAGCAGGCATAAGAACAGTTATAAAGTATAAAGTTAAAAACACTTTCAACTTTATAACTTTACAACTTTACAACTTTATAACTGTCTTTAACTTTTATAGCGGATTTGGAATTATGCTCAATATTATTGACATCACAAAACTCATGGCAGTCTGGGGCAAAGCCCCTTTAAAGATATATCCCCATCAATGCCTTCCCCTTCGCTCTCCAAAATCTCACTGCAGGGTGTGCGTTGAACAGTGTCCTGCCGGCGCCATAAAGATCACGCAAGACTCGATAAAAGCTGCAGACGACCGATGCACAGGCTGCGGCGTATGTTCAAGTCTCTGTCCAACAGGGGTCTTTGAGATGACCAATCTTGATTCCGATTCCATGTTTGCAAGGGCAAAGGGGCTTATTGCCCGTGATAAGAGAGTGAAGATTGAGTGTTATAAAGTTCCTTTTGAAAATTCTCTATCCGGAACCTTTCGCATCCCTTGCCTTGCCCATATTACCCCCGGCCTTATTTTAAGGTTTGTCTCAATCGGATTGAATGAGATTGCGGTAAGAGACGCAGGAATATGCCGGGTTTGCGAGTCAAGGTGCGGAGATAACATTGCAAAGGACGCGGTTTCCAAAACGCAGAGGCTTCTGGAAAACCTTGGACTTCAACAAAGGCTGTCGATGATTACAGAAGGCATTTCCATAAACAACCTTGTCTACGAGGGTGAAAGGCTTAAGGATTATAAGGATGACCCGGAGTTGTCGCGCAGGGAGATATTTTCCGTATTCAAAAAGGAAACCATTCAAGGCGTATCCAGCCTTATAAAAGGAGAAAGTCCTTTAAAGACGGCGAAAGGCAAGGATGGGCTTAAAAAAACTATACCGAAAGGGCGAAATGATTTATTAAAGGCGCTGGAAGTATTTTCTTCTGCATGTCAAAAGCGCGCTGTAACAAGCAGCATCTTTCCTGTTGTTGCCATCAACAGCGGCTGCAATATGTGCCGCCTCTGTTTTATGTTTTGTCCGACCGATGCCCTTGCTCTTGAAGATACGGAAAATGGGCAGGCTATAGTTTTCAAGACAACGTCTTGCGTTGGGTGCAATCTGTGCGTTGATATTTGCGCAAAAGGCGCATTAAACCTGGAGACAAAAGAAGTTTACATGGAGCACATCGTCAAGCGGAATAAAGAAACTGTTGTGTGGTTTGACAAAACCCTTTGCTCAGACTGTGGAAGGGTTTTTGCGAAAATTAAATCAGAAAATATCTGCGACACCTGCCTGAAGGAAAGAGAGGTTTTTTAAACCAAATAATTTTTTGTTCCCACCTTGACAATTTCCAAAACAGTGCTTTACTTATCCAAGATGCTTTAAAACAGAGGTTCTTATTTTTCACCTTAACTTTTTTCAGAAAGAAAGGAGGTTTTTATGCCGGAACGTTCATTTGGTTTACAGGCTCCGCCTTCGTTAGGCGCGCCTGGCAAGAAGCGGTATGCAATGGTGGTAGATTTAAGGCGGTGCATAGGGTGCATGGCCTGCGTGCTTGCTGACAAGGCGGAGTTTGAGGTGCCGCTTGGGGTATGGAGGACATGGGTAAGCGTGCGGACAGTGGGGCAATACCCCCATGTGAAGAAACACTTCCTCCCCCGCTTATGCAATCACTGCGACGACCCGCCGTGCGTAAGGTCGTGTCCTGTTCAGGCAACATACAAGCATGAAGAGGGTTTTGTTCTTCAGAGATATGAAAGATGCATCGGGTGCAGGGCATGCATGGTTGCCTGTCCCTTCAATGCAAGGCATTTCCTCCCCAAAAAAAGAAGCAATCCGAATCTGCCGACAAATGTAGTTGACAAATGCACATTCTGTTTTCACAGGGTAAGCCAGGGGTTTGCGCCTGCATGCGCCCAGACCTGTGTTGGAAGGGCAAGGATATTCGGGGATATAAATGACCCGAACAGCGAGGTTGCCAAACTTGTGGCAGCCAATTCGACCATTGTTCTGAAGCCTGAGATGGGGACAAAGCCGCAGATATATTACATCATGCCAAATCAAAAGAGCATGAGTCAGGAAGTAGGTTTGCTTGAAGAACCGGCAGATGTAAAAGAAGACAGAAAGGCGCACAGGGAGCATTTCGGCCTTTATTTTTAACGCAATCATTTTTGAAAGGAGGCTTTTATGTTAGATTATCAAGTTTTTCACACCATCCCCTGGGGGATGAGGATAGCGATCTATTTCTGGCTGGTGGGCGCGAGCGCAGGCTCGTTTGTCATATCAAGCCTCGGCTGGGTGTTCGGTGTAAAAAAATATAAGCCAATTGCACTGCCGGCGTCAATCACTGCCATCATCCTTCTCTTGATTGTCCCCATTATCCTTATAGCAGACCTTGGAAAGCCTGAGAGGTTCTGGTATCTCTTAAGGCCTGACTTCTGGCATGCATCTTCGCCCATGGCATGGGGCACGCTCCTCATATCGGCCTACCCGGGCGCAATGCTCATCTATAGCTGGTTTGTCTATAAAGAGAATGAATTTCAGGCAAAGGTCTGGGGGATTTTATCCATTATACTGGCGGTGTCCACCCACTGGTATACCGGCGTCGTTATGGAGTTAAATCCTTCAAGGGAGATAAACCACACATCCCTTGCGCCTATTTTATTTTTGACAGGGGCGTTTGTATCAGGCATCGGTTTTCTCATCATCGTCCTTTTCATAAGGAATTTCTTTCTCCCTGCTGATAAACAGGTTGGCGCAGAGATGTTTGCAGGCATGGGAAGGCTTATGGCATGGGGCCTTGTATTTGACCTTTTTTTAATATTCTCAGAATTTCTCCAGATGAGCTACGGAACAGGGGATGAGATTGTTGCCTTAAAGCATATCCTGCTGGGCGTATTTAGTTTTCAGTTTCTGTGGCTTGAGGTTATCTTCGGGATTATAGCGCCGCTCATTATACTGTTTTCCAGTTTCGGCAGATCTCTGACAGGCATTGTAGCGGCTTCTATCCTTGTTGATATCGGCGTTCTCGCTATGCGCCAGTGGTGGACTATAGGCGGGCAGTATCTTCAGACATATTTTCAATAATCTTTTAAGCAGGGAGGTGTAAAATGAAACTAACCAGACGAAATTTTATAAAACTCGGCGCTGCTTCAGGCGCCGCGCTTGCTGCTGCGCCAAGGGCTTTAAAGGCCATGGAGACAGAGCTTGGCGGCAAGGACTTTTCGGCTCAAACATTGGCAGAGAGGACTTCTGTTCCTTATACATGCCTTGTCTGCAATATTGAAGACGGCGGCCTTGCATATATAGAAGACGGCAGAATAGTAAAGCTGGAAGGCAATCCCAGGCATCCTTCCACAAGGGGCAGGCTCTGCGCTAAAGGCAATTCAGGGATATGGCATGTTTACGACCCGGATAGGATTTTATATCCGCTCCGCAGGACAGGGCCAAGGGGGAGCGGGCAGTGGAAAAGGGTTTCATGGGATGAGGCGCTGACAGAAGTGGCTGAGAGGATAAAGGCCGTTCTGGACAAAGGCCGGCTCAATGAGATTATGATTAAATGGGGAAGAGAGCGGACAGGCGGGGCCTCCGAAAGATTTATGAAAACCCTGGGAAGCAATACGATGGTCAATCACACATCCATCTGCGAATCCAGCAAAAAGATAGGCATGGAGCCTACATGGGGGCCGGACATAGAAACACCTGACTTTGCCAAAACCAAATACATCCTGAACTTCGGGAGCAATATACTTGAGGCAGCATACTTCCATAACCCGTACTCCCAGAGGATTTCCGAGGGCCGCGCAGAAAACATGGCAAAGCTTGTGACATTTGATGTGAGGCTCTCCAACACTGCAGGCCGTTCGGATGAGTGGTTTCCGATCTTCCCGGCAACTGACGGCATTGTCGCCCTGGCAATGGCAAATGTGATTATGCAGGAGGGTTTGGCAGACAAGGAGTATATAAATGACTGGACAAACTATCCGGCAGATAAACTTGCTGCCTATCTCAAACAGTACACGCCGGAAATGGCCGAAAAATATTCCGGCGTTCCTGCAAAACATATAAGAAGGATTGCCATTGAGTTTGCCTCTACAAAACCTGCCACAACTTACACATACAGAGGACCCGCAAAGCACCTCTACGGCTCATATAATGAGCGATGCGTCATGCTCCTTTCGATAATCACAGGGAATGTGGAGGTGAAGGGCGGATATTGCCTGCCGAGGGGCATGGGATATGACCAGCCGCAGCCTGAGCCGCCAAAGGGCAAAGAGCCGAGTTATCTTTCTAAGCCTCCTGATTATCCTCTGGCAGCGTATAAGGTAAGCCAGCTGGTGCCATTCTGGATAAAAGAGGGCAAGCAGAAGATAAGTGTATATTTTAGCTACATGCACTGCGAGGCGTTCAGCAATCCTGCCAGAAGCGTGTGGAGGGAGATGCTGTTGGATGAAAAACTCATACCGTTCAGCGTAACATTTTCTAATCAGATGAACGAGACAACCAATATTATGGACTTGGTTCTCCCTGATTGCGCTTATCTTGAGAGGCACGACCCGGAGAGCATGCCGTCAAGCCTCTGGCCCTGGCTCGGCATAAGGCAGCCTGTGATAAAGCCGCTTGGCGAAGCGGTTGAGTATAGGGAGATCCTGAAGAGGATAATCCATAAGGTAGACCCGGACGGAAAGCGGGGCATGAAAAAATACTGGGATTTCAAGGACGGAGAGGATTATCTGAGGAGACAGTTTGAGAACATCCCGGGTCTGAAAGAGGCTGGCGGCTATGACTTTTTAAAGAAAAACGGGGTGTGGCCGATCTATGGAAAACTTGACCCGGCCACTGGAAAGATTGTGGGCAAAGACGGAGAGGAGATAAAGGCTGAATACGGCCTGCCGTATAAAGAAGACCCGAAGGGGAAGGTTGTAATCCGGGGGAAGAGGTATAGGGGCTTTGGCACACCTGATGGGAAGATAAATATATATGCGCCGAGTTATGAAAAATATGGATTTAATCCCTTGCCTGTATTCAAGGCGCATCCGTGGCACTGGAATAAAGATGGTTCATCAAAACTAAAAAACGGCGAGATGATACTCACCACATTTAAGTGGAATGTTCACACCCAGACCAGAACTACGAACATAAAATGGCTCAATGAGCTGGTCCATTCAAATCCTGCGTGGATAAACAGGGCAACTGCTGACAAACTTGGCATTAAGGACGGGGATTTAATAAGGATTACAAGCCCTGTGGGTTACATGGTCACAAAGGCGAAGGTAACAGAAGGCATCAACCCAAAGGTGGTCGCTGTATCCAATACATTGGGCATGAAATTCGGCAGGATTGCAACGGCAAAACCAAAGGATTCCGCTCCTCAGTGGGCCGGCCAGACCGAAGATCCGGATGTTGCCGGCAACCTCTGGTGGAAGGCCACTGGAGTGAACCCGAATGATATTATACCTGTCTCGGCAGACCCTATAGGAGGCAGTCAAGGGTGGTATGATACAGTGGTAACGGTTACATCTGCCCAGCCAGGAGACAAATTCGGCGATATTCAGGCGGACAACAAAAAACACTACGAGTTTTACAAAGAGACCCTGAGATATGCCTATACCGGCGATAAGCACAGGGAGATGCATCCTGAGGTCAAGGCAGCAAAACTCCCGCCGCCGGAACTCAAGTAAGGAGATGTAATGCTTGGCAGCGCTTATGACAATGGGCGGCTTAAGGATAGCCGCCCATTGTATTTTTATTGCCTTGGCATGCGTTTATTCAGTATAATAAGTTTCAGATAGCCATGCAGGAAAAAGATAAACGAGAATATGCAGCGGCAAGGGGCAATATTTACAGGCTTCTTTCCACCGCATTTAGCAAGGAACTCACCCCGGAAACCCTGAAGATTTTTCGGGGAGAGGAAATGGCGGAGATATTAAAAGATTTTGGCGACGGCCTTGGAAATGAATTTTATCGCAGGGATGAAAAGGAATTATTGAGTGCGCTGGCTGAGGAGTATGCGGCGCTCTTCATCCTTCCCGGAGGCGTAAATCCTACCGAGAGTGTAGCGCGGTCAGGCCTTTATATGCAGGCGTATGCGGGCCAGGCGCTTAAATTCTATAAAAAGTGCGGTTTCGTTTTAGCAGACGATTTTAAAGGCTTTCCCGACCATATAGGCACAGAGCTTGAGCTCATGAGCCATTTATCCAAAAATGAGGCCGCTGCCTATGAAAAGAATTTTGGTGATGAGATAAAAAAATGGATTGAATTTCAAAAAGAGTTTTTGCAAAATCATCTCTCTCAGTGGGCTTTGACATTTGCCAAAGATGTAGCCGCATATGCCCGACAATCATTTTATAGAGAAATGGCAAAACTCTTATATGAATTTATGCTATCGGAAATGGGAGAATTAGCCATAGAAGGAGATAACATAAAGATATGAGAAACACCCTGCCGGAACTACCCAAAAAGAGTAAACATGCTGCGGCTATGCCCGGCGATTCACTTTGTCTTTTGTGCCGCTGCAGAATCAAAGAGAATACGCTTTTTTCCGACCTTACCGATGAACAGCTTGACATCTTTAAGGATGCGGTTACCACCTCATTTTATAAGAAAAAAGATGTAATATTTGTGGAGGGAGGCCCCTGTCCCGGTTTTTATGTTGTAAAATCAGGCAGAGTAAAACTCATCAAAACCTCAAAGGATGGGAAGGAGCAGATTATAAAGATACTTCAGCCCGGGGAACTCCTCGGCATGGAGACATTTTATAACGGCAAGAGCTATGCCAACACAGCAATGGCAATGGACGACTGCGAGCTCTGTTTTATAGAAAAAGGCGCATTCTTCAGGATAATCGGAGAACATCCCTCAATTGCAAAAAAGATAATCGTTGCTTTAAGCAAAGAGCTTGACCATGCCTATTCAAAGATAGGGAGCATGGGGCTTATGAATGCGCGGGAAAAGATGGCGCATCTCCTTAATACGCTTGCAAGCGAATACGGCATTAAGGAAAACGGCAGGATACAATTGAATCTCTCCCTTTCAAGGCTTGAGATAGCAGAGCTTCTGGGCATAACCCAGGAGACAGCCATCCGCCTCTTAAAGGGCTTTAAAGACGACGGCATCATCGAGATCAAACGGAAAGAGATTATTATAAAATCGCCTGCCAAGCTGGAGGCGCTGGGCGAGTAATACCCTCCCTTTCCCTTCTAATCGGGGAACAGAAAATCCTTGATAAAATGGCCTGAGAATTACATTTGAGACATAAAATCGCCTTTCCCAGCAATCTGACTTTTAGTTAGGTTTCTGATACACATGGAAAACAGGTCAGGCATCTTGCCTGCCAGAAAATGCTTTGCATTTTCTGGGTTAATCCGAGGCAGAATCTATCAGGGGCTCGGCTATTTTCACGCAGGATTCAGGATGAAATGTTTAAAGCAGATTTAATCATCTTTGATTTGGACGGCACGCTTATTGATTCCAGCGAGGATATTGCCTGGGCTGTAAATAAAATGCTCGGGGATATGGGGCTTGAGAAGCTGTCGTATCAGGCGGTAAAAGACCGGATCGGCTGGGGTGTAAAGATGCTCCTCCAGAAGATATTGCCTGTGGAAAAACATGATCTTCTGGAAGAGGCCAGAAATATATTTATGGGATATTACAGCAGCCATCTCTTAGTAAAGACAAAGCTGTATCCCGAAGTCATGGAAGTGCTTAAGCGCTTTAAAAATAAAAAGCTCGCCGTAGCAACAAACAAGCCATTGAACTTAACAGAAAAGATTTTGGACGGATTTAATATCTCTGATTATTTTAAGAAGGTAGTCGGTGGGGATGGCGTGCAAAATAAAAAGCCGTCGCCGGAGGCTATAGAGGCAATTCTCAGAGAACTGAAGGTTTTGCCAGGGGAGGCTGTTTTTATAGGGGACAGCCGGATAGATGTTGAGGCCGGAAAGAATGCGGGTGTCATCGCCATAGGGGCTGCCTATGGCTTCAGGGGAAGACAGGAATTGGAAGAAGCAGGGGCAGATGTGATAGTAGAGGATATAAAGGAGCTCATCTCGTTATGCATATAGCAAACATAAAGACAGAGATATTAAATTTTCTCGACAGCCTTAAGAACAGACTTTTTTCCTTGAGCTGCGATTTTTATCATAATCCTGAAACAGGCTTGAAGGAATACAAAACATCCGCTGCCTGCGTTGCCATCCTGGAAGAATTCGGCTTTACAGCGGATAAAGCCGTTGCGGGGCTTGAGACTGCATTCAAGGCTGCTTTTGGAAATGGAAGGCCGGCGATTGCCTTTCTTGTAGAAATGGATGCCTTGCCTCAAATCGGCCACGGCTGCGGACATAATATTTCAGGGGTTGCATCCCTTGGCGCCGCAATTGCAGTCTCTCAGGCGATTCCAAAGATAGGCGGAAACGTTGTTGTGCTCGGCACGCCTGCAGAGGAGATCGGCGTAGGAAAGATTGCCATGATAAAGGCAGGGCTTTTTAACGGGCTTGACTGCGCAATGATGACGCATCCATCTTCAAAGAGGATGGTTACCAGAATCTTCCTCGGCCTTATAAGGCTCAACCTCCATTTTAAAGGCAGGGCAAGTCATGCCTCAGCATATCCTGAGGAGGGGATAAACGCCCTGGATGCGGTTATCCAGACGTTTAATTCCATAAGCGCATTAAGGCAGCAGCTAAGAAGCGATGTCAGAATTCATGGGATTATAACAGACGGCGGAGTTGCGCCCAATATACTTCCTGAAAAGGCGTCGGCAAGCTTTTATGTAAGGGCAAAGGATCTGGATGAGCTCTATGCTGTGAAAGAAAAGGTCTTAAACTGCGCACGGGGGGCTGCTCTGGCAACAGGCTGTCAATTGACCGTAGAGGAAGGCTCTGATATAAATGCGCCTTTAAAGATAAACAAGGCATTGGCAGATACCTACAGGAGGCAATTGGAATTTCTTGGCCTGAGAGAAGATGATTTCCCTATGGATAAAAATGCCGGCTCTTCTGATATCGGAAATGTATCACAGGTATTGCCCACAATCCATCCTCATATCCTGCTCAAAAGAGGCATCAATATTCATACAAAGGAATTTGCAGATGCAACGATTGCTGCGGATGGCGAAAATGCCATTATGGAAGGCGCCCGATGTCTGGCATTGACGGCGGCAGAGTTGATTTCAGATAAAGCGCTCCTCGAGAATGTGAAAAGAGATTTTTCAGACGGCGGCGGGGTCTGATTTCAAAGAAACAAGGGCCTTTTCCATTGCATCTTCCCAATCTTTGCCGTTTTTCTTGAGTGTTTTTAATTGCCTCTTCAACTTCTTTGCGCTATCCAGCCTTTCCTTCCCAGTTGGGTCGTCCCGAAGGCACCGGGCCTTGGAACCGCTCATTAAAAAATCGTTGATGGCTGATAGCGAGCGGTTATAATAAAGCTCCTTTTCCTCTCTGCTTAGCGCCCATCTGGATGTAGAGGAGAGCATATCCAGCATGCTGTGCCACTGGTTTATCCTGTGGATGAGAAGAATGCTGGAAAAGATGGTCTTATTGGCCCTGAAGGGCAAAGGGGTGTCTTCCAGTATGTTTTTTAAAAGATTGTCATTTTCCCGATGAACCTCTTTTGACATTTTGGCGGGAAACCTCCAGACATTTTTATCAACCAATGCGTCAAACCGGAGTTCCCAGTATGTGTGTCTCAAAATCCTGCTGGAAAATGATTGAATAAATTTCTGCGGGATATAATAATTGTGGGCGATGGTATCTGCTGCCAGATGGCTTAAATATCCATAGGCAAAGGCCTTCTGCGGCTCGGCTTGCGCGCCTTTGAGAATTTTAAGCCCGACCCGCCAGTTATGACAGTGTTTGAGTTTTTTTGTTAAATTTTTTCCAACAACTATGTCAGCGCTGATATTGCCGTAGAGGTAATCGTACGGAAACTTTGATAAGAGCCCTTGCAAAAAGGGGGGAAGGGATTTAAGATGATCAAGTATATCCCGGCCAAGCTCCAGATGGGTTGCCGGGCCCCAGGCAAATGCATTATCAGGGGTGAAGATAAGAAGCAAGAAGATGCAAGCGGATAAAAGATACATACAGAAATATTACAGCAAAAGAGGCGGGATGTAAACCCCCATACCAACTTATTTTGGTGTGGAGGTAAAGGAGATTGCCGTGACTGACAATAAAACCCCTGGCAAAAATTTGGCGAACGACATCAGAAATTATCTGCTCTGCCTGAAAGAGATCGGTATAGAGGAATTGCCTATACAAAAGCCAAAAGTCAAGAGTCGGAAGTCAGAAGATAGGCCGGGGTTTTTAGCCTTAACCCTTGAATCTATCCGAGAGGAGCTTGGCGATTGCAAGAGGTGTAAGCTTCATAAGCAAAGGACTAATATTGTTTTTGGCGTCGGCAATCCCGATGCCAGCCTTGTCTTTGTTGGCGAAGGTCCGGGCGAGGATGAAGACCTGCAGGGGGAGCCTTTTGTGGGAAAGGCGGGCCGGCTTTTAACAAGGATAATCGAGGCAATGGGGTTGGAGCGAAAAGATGTTTACATCTGCAATGTGGTAAAATGCAGGCCGCCTGGGAATCGCAATCCGGAGCCTGATGAGATAGCGGCATGCAGGCCGTTTCTGGAAAAGCAGATTGACGCAATAAAACCAAAGATAATTGTTGCCCTGGGAACCCACGCTGCCCAAACGCTTTTGAATACCACCGAAAAGATAACCGCGCTTCGTGGAAAGTTTTGCCGGTATCGGGACGGCATTCGGATTATGCCGACATTTCACCCTTCCTATCTTCTGAGAAATGAGGGCAAAAAAAAAGAGGTGTGGGAGGATATGAAGACGGTTATGAAGGCGCTGGAACGGAAAAGCACGGTAGATTCTCCTTGACAAATATCTCAAAGGAGATTAAGTTTTGAGCGGATGGTAAAGGGGCTGTTGCCCCTAAAGAGAGGCGCTCATGAGACGACAATCATCCTTTCTTGCGCTGGCGATAAGTTTATTTATTGTCGGGTGCGCAAATCTTAAGCAGGAGCAATCATTAAAGGATATCAACTCGCGATTGGCTGAATTGGAACAAGCACAGTCTAAAACCAACGCAAGCCTTGAAGAAGTGAATAATAAATTTCTCCTGCTGCAGGAACAGGTTACAGCCAACAAAAATGGGGTTGAAGAGCTGAAGGCTATGGCGGTTCCTGTAATTCCGCCTGAAGATCTTAAGGTTGTTAAACTTGAGGGCGAAGAAACAAAGAAGGAGACTGCCAAAAAAGAAGAGATAGAAAAGCAATCTTCCATCAAAAAAACAGAATATCTGCCTGGCCCGGAAGCGCTTTATAATGAGGCGCAAAACCTGTTTATAGCCGGCAGATTGTCTGAATCGGTTGATAAATTTTCAAATTTTATTTTGCATTATCCCAAACATAGGCTGGCAAACAATGCCCAGTACTGGATTGGAGAGGCGTACTATTCTCAGAGGGACTATCAAAAGGCGTTGCTGGAATTTAAGAAGGTCGTGGATAATTATCCGAATGAAAATAAGGCCCCGGATGCGCTTCTCAAAATAGGTTTTTCTTATCTGGAGCTGGGTAGCAGAGAAAAGGCATTAGAGATGTTAAAAACGGTTATGGAACAATATCCTGCATCCGAGGCGGCAGCAAAGGCAAGAGCAAAGCTGCAGGAGATCCAAAAATAGACTGCTTAAGGAGGGGTAAAATGAAGGGGAAACTGTTTTTAGCATTATTCGTCTGTTTATCGGTTTTTTTCATGCATAACCATGTTTTTGCCGAAGAACAGGAAAAGAAGGCAGCCGATGATAAAAAGGCAACTCCCCAAGCATCCTGGGTGCGTCGTGGAGATATCCCCCGACAACCTGAAGACGGAGAGTATACGGTTCGGGAAGGAGACACACTCTGGGATATATCCAATAGCTTCTTAAAAGACCCGTTCAAGTGGCAAAACCTTTGGAAGGAAAATCCATCTATTATCAATCCTCATCTTATTTATCCGGGCAACAAAATCAGGCTATTCCCCCCTGCGCCGGTGGAGGCAGGAGAAAAGGGAAAAGAGGCTGGCGTAGAGGCTGCGCCCGCGGTTCCGGAAGGGCTGCCGGTTGAGAAATTGCAAAAGCCGGAGGAAACGTCTCCTGTAATGCCGAAGGCAGAAGAGGAAAAACCGAAAGAAGAGAAGGCGGAGGCGCAACCTCCCCAGCCTCCTGTTGCAGAAAAACCTGCGCCACTGCCGGAGATTGTGAAGATCTCCTCCACCATGATGGAAAGGCACGGCTTGATATCTGCTCAAGACAAAGAAGGGATAGGGGTTATTGTAGGCTCCCGGGAAGAAAAACTCCTGCTGTCTCAGGGTGATATTGTCTATATCTCTCTTGCCAAAGGAACAGAGGTAAAGGCTGGCGATAAATTTACTATCTTTACCATTGCCAACGAGGTGAAACACCCTGTAACCAAAGAGCCTATAGGGTTTTTGACCGATACCTTGGGCATCCTGGAGGTTACCAGTGTTGAGCCGGATGGTGTAATTGCTGCAACAATAGAGAGATCGTATAAAGAGATAATCAAGGGGGCAAGGCTTAAACCCTATGAACCGCCTGTTCGGGAGGTAGTGGTAAAAAAGGCTGAGAAGGGTGTAGACGGGCTCATTATTGAATCACTGGAAGGCAAGGAGGGATCAGCAGAAAATGATATAGTCTATCTGGATAAAGGGAAAAATAATGGCCTTGATGTAGGAAATGTCATGGATATCTTCAGGCCGACTACTATGATAGCCGACCCAATGTCTAAAGAGAAAAAGGCAATCACCTTCCCGCCCACAGAGTTGGGAAGGCTTGTAATAATCAGCGTAGAAGATAATACATCCGCCGCATTTATCACAAAGAGTAAACAAGCCATCTATAAAGGAGACAGGGTGAAGACGGCAGAATAAAAGAGGCTATAGGTGATAGGCTCTGGGCTATAGGTTTTCCTATTGCCTCTTGCCAATTACCTATAGCCTAATTATTTCTATGGCATCTGACATAAAACACTGGCTTGCGCTCGGAAGGGTAAAAGGGGTAGGCGCGATAACTTATAAAGCGCTCATTCATGAATTGAAAGAGCCGGCTGCCGTATTTGAGGTGTCGGAAAAAAGACTTGAACAGATTCAAGGCATCGGGAAAAATATCGCGTCAGCGATACGATCATTCAATGACTGGGCCTGGGTGGAAAAAGAGGCGGCCCTCATCAAAAAACATGATGTCCGGTTTTTGACGGTTAAAGATGCGGATTATCCCGATGCGCTCCGTTCCATGCCTGACCCTCCGCCGTATCTGTATGTCAAGGGGCACATCAACAAACAAGACGACTATGCGGTTGCCGTGGTCGGCACAAGAAATCCCACGCAATACGGAATCTCCGCAGCGGAAGATATTTCCAGAGCGTTGGCAGGCGCAGGAATCACCATTGTAAGCGGCATGGCGCGGGGCATAGATTCGGTTGCGCACATGGGCGCGATTGCAGGCAATGGAAGAACCATAGCGGTTTTGGGCAGCGGCATTGATATAATCTATCCGCCGGAAAATAAAAAGTTGTATGAAGATATTGCGGCAAACGGCGCAGTGGTGTCTGAGTTTCCTTTCGGAACCAAGCCTGTTGCAACAAACTTCCCCCAGAGAAACCGTATCATAAGCGGCCTTGTAAAAGGCGTACTTGTTATAGAGGCATCGGAGAAAAGCGGCTCGCTTATCACCGCGCAATTGGCTCTTGATTATGGGAGGGATGTGTTCGCCCTGCCGGGCAATACCACATCGCTTAAAAGCAAAGGGACAAATAAGCTCATAAAAAACGGCGCAAAGTTGGTGGAGGATGCAGGGGATATTTTAGAGGAGATGTCAATATCCGTAGGGGCAGGTTTTAAACCTGCCCCTATCATTAATATCCCGCCCAATCTTTCATCCGAAGAAGAAAAAATTATCGGCCTTCTTGACGAACCGTGTTTTATTGATACTTGGATATGGAATTAAAAGGGCTTATTGCACAGCAGGCTGGAAAACAATTTGTAAGAAAGGGGTAAATACAAGATTCAAGTTTTAAGATGCAAGATTCAAGTTTTTTCTTGCAACTTGCAACTATTTTTTATGCCAAAATCACTCGTCATCGTAGAATCGCCGGCAAAGGCGAAAACTATTGAGAAATTTCTCGGCAAGGATTTCACGGTAAAGTCCTCCATCGGCCATATCCGCGATCTTGTAGACGGAAACACGGGCGTGGACGTGGAAAACAATTTCCGGCCTAATTATGAGGTTCCCGACGAGAAGAAAAAAGTGGTCGCCGAATTGAAGAAACTTTCCAAGTCTGCCGACACGGTATGGCTTGCAACAGACGAAGACCGTGAAGGAGAGGCCATTGCGTGGCATCTGTCCGAGGCGCTGAATCTGGAGCCGGAAAGAACCAAGCGCATCACCTACTCCGAGATCACCAAAGAGGCGATTCAATATGCGATTGAACATCCGAGGCAGATTGACAAAAATCTCGTTGACGCGCAGCAGGCGCGCAGGGTTTTGGATAGATTGGTCGGCTATGAAATTTCGCCCATACTCTGGAGGAAGGTGAAACCCGCGCTCTCCGCAGGAAGGGTGCAGAGCGTGGCCGTTCGGCTCGTCGTGGAACGGGAAAGGGAGATACAAAACTTCCAATCCGTTTCTTTATATAAAGTGTCGGCGGTTTTCCTGAACGGAAAAAACGAGATCGTAAAGGCCGAGCTGCCGAAAAAGTTTCAAACCAAAGAAGAGGCAAAGGCATTTCTGGAAAAATGCAGGAATGCGGAATTTGCAATCGCAGCCGTCGAGACAAAGCCTGCAAAAAAATCCCCATCAGCGCCCTTCACCACCTCAACGCTTCAGCAGGAGGCATCGAGAAAGTTCGGATATTCTGTTGCGCAAACCATGCGGATCGCGCAGGGGCTTTACGAGGACGGAAAAATAACCTACATGCGAACAGATTCGGTGAATCTCTCCGAGGCCGCACTAACTCAGGCGAAAAGAGCTGTCGAACAATTATACGGCAAGGAATTTGTGAATATCCGCCGTTATAAAACAAAGAGCAAAGGCGCGCAGGAGGCACACGAGGCCATCCGGCCGTCCGACCTCGGCGCTCAGACGATTACCGGCGACGGCCAGGCGCAGCGCATCTATGATCTTATCTGGAAAAGGACGATTGCCTCGCAGATGAGCGATGCGCTGCTGGAAAAAACCACAGCAACCATTTCCATTTCGACAGCCGAAGATAAATTCGTTGCGCAGGGCGAAGTTTTGAAGTTCGAGGGATTTCTGAAAGTTTATCTCGAAGGAAAAGACGAGGAAGACGAGGAAAATGCCGAAGGCATCCTGCCTCCTTTGAAGATCGGCGAAAAACTTTCAAGCAGGGAAATTACCGCAACAGAGCGGTTCACCCATCATCCGCCGCGATACACGGAAGCAACGCTTGTCCGCA
>JACQEJ010000041.1 GCA_016200645.1 Deltaproteobacteria bacterium
AATGGCGGAGATGGCTGATAGCTCATTATTGAAATAGTAGGCAAGGGAAAAATACTTTTTCTCGCTTTGGGATGTTTTTTGCTCTTGACAGGGGCCTTTTAATGGGTGTCCCCTTTTTTTGTCCCTTTCTTTGTTTCTTTTCTTTCTTTTCGTCCTTTCTTTTTTCTCTTTCTTCCTCGTCCCCTTTCTTCTTTCTTGTCCCCTTTCTTGCTCTTTCTTGCTGCCCTATCTTTTTGACCCATGACCCATGACCCATGCCCCTATCTTCTATCCCTTCCTCGTCCAACCTTTTATGAACCTGTTTAAATCGCATCTGCCTGACTTCTTGTGGCAACTCCGTCTGAGTCATGGTCATCCCCTGAAGGAATGAAAGCATAAAACCGGACAATTGATGTGCTATACTTGTCCCGTTATGTATTTAAACGGGAAAGGAGGATATTTTGGTTGGTGTTAACAATCAAAAGATTATCCTTGAATCACCAGCGCTTCTTCTTGTAGAATTAAAGCTATATTGACATTTTTGGAGGAGAGATGCCGAGAAAGGCGCAGATGACCCGCAAAACAAAAGAGACAGATATAACCCTGATCCTGAATTTGGACGGCAAGGGTGTTTATGACATAAAAACATCCATCCCGTTCCTTGACCACATGCTGTCTCTTTTCGCCAGGCACGGGCTTTTTGATTTAACGATAAAGGCAAGGGGGGATGTGGATGTTGACTATCACCATACGGTTGAGGATGTGGGGATATGCCTCGGCGATGCCTTGAAAAAGGCAGTGGGCGGTAAGGCCGGCATAAAAAGATACGGCAGCGCAACTGTGCCGATGGACGAAGCCATTGCATCTGTGACAATTGACATAAGCGAGAGGCCATATCTGGTTTATAAGGCCGCCCTGCCTAAAAAGGGCAGGATAAAAAACTTCGATCCAGATCTTGTAGAAGATTTTCTCCATGCCCTTGTAAGCAAAAGCGGGATTACCCTGCATGTCTCTGCGCCTTATGGCAGGAATATTCATCATATCATCGAGGCTGTTTTCAAGGCCCTTGGCAGGGCGCTGAGGGAGGCTGTAACAAGAGACCCAAGAATAAAGGGCGTGATGTCAACGAAGGGAAGGCTGTAAAACAGCCTAAAAGTCTACGAGCCTATGAGCCTAAAAGTTTTAATATCTTGTAGGCTATTAGACTAACGACTTGTAGGCTGTATTTCATTATGATCGCCATCATTGATTATGACATGGGAAATCTGAGAAGTGTCCAGAAGGGCTTTGAGAGGGTTGGGCACCGGAGCATTGTCACGCGGAACCCGAAGGATATTTCCAACGCAAGCCATGTGGTTCTGCCCGGGGTCGGCGCGTTCAAAGACTGCATGGATAATCTCAAAAATTACGAGGTGGCGGAGCCGATACTGAGCGCCATTCAATCCGGCAAACCCTTTCTGGGCATATGCCTAGGGCTTCAGCTTTTATTCTCTGAGAGCGAGGAGTTTGGAAACCACAAGGGGTTGGATGTAATAAAAGGCAAGGTAAAAAAGTTTCAAGTTTCAAGTTTCAAGTTTCAAGAAACTGAAACTCAAACTACTGCAACTTGCAACTTGCAACCTGCAACACTAAAGATACCCCACATGGGATGGAACGACATAAAGATAAAAAACAGGCCGCCTGTTTTACAAAATATTGCAGATGGCTCTTATCTATACTTTGTCCATTCCTATTATGTTGCGCCGGAAGATAAGGGCGTGATTGCTACAACAACCTCCTACGGAATAGAATTTGCCAGCAGCGTGTGGAAGGACAACATCTTTGCCTGCCAGTTTCACCCTGAAAAAAGCCAGAAGACGGGGCTTCGGATATTAAAAAATTTCGGGGATATGAAAGGATGATTTTATGCTGATTATTCCTGCGATTGATATAAAAGGGGGCAAATGCGTCCGTCTTACCCAGGGGAGGATGGACGCTGAAACAATATATTCTGAAAATCCTCTGGAAGTTGCAAGGAAATGGGAAGAGGGCGGCGCGCAGCTCATACATCTGGTTGACCTTGATGGCGCAATTGCAGGAACGCCAAAAAACCAGGAAGTTATCGAAAAAATTGTTCAATCCATAAAAACACCAGTAGAGATTGGAGGCGGAATCAGGGATTTGAAAGTTATTAAGGTCTACCTCAGCATGAAAGGCGTTCAAAGGGTGATAATCGGGACAATAGCGCAGGAAAATCCTCAGCTGGTAGAAAGCGCATGCAAAATGTTCCCGGGAAACATAGCGGTCGGCATAGATGCTATAGACGGGATTGTCGCAACACGCGGATGGGTCAAAGTTACGCAAGAGAAGGCTGTTGACCTGGCAAGAAGGCTGGAAGGCCTGGGGGTGTCCTGCATCATATACACGGACATATCAAGGGACGGCATGCTGACCGGCCCGAATGTGAAAGCTACCAAAGAAATGGCGCACGCGATCAATATTCCCGTCATCGCATCAGGAGGCATGAGCTCTGTGAAGGACATAGAAAGTTTTAAGGGCGTCAAACTTGAGGGCATCATCATCGGCAAGGCCCTCTACACCGGGGCCATAGATTTACAGGAGGCCATAGAAGTGGCGGAGGGGTTGTGCCACTGACTGTGTATTGCGGCAATTTTGCAAAATATATTGAGAATCGCCATGGCGGAACAAAAGAACTTTTCATCCCGGATAAAATCCATCCTGATTGTTGTAGGCGGGTTTTCCGCTGCATTGGGGCTGTTCGTAATCCTTGGCTGGCGCGTCCATAATGTGACTCTGGCTGCGGGAATCTTCACCTCTTTTATCTTTGCCTTTATGATTTATTTAAGCCAGAGGGCGCGGATAAAAGAGGAAAAATTGAGGAAATACCAGGGTCACCTGGAGAAATTGATTGAAGCGCGGACAAAAGAATTACAGGAACTTGCCAAACAGCTTCAGTTTGAAATCATGGTTCGGAAGATAGCTGAGGAGGCTGTGGAAAAACATGCCCTTGATCTGGAACGGTCAAATACAGAGCTGGAGCAATTTGCCTATGTTGCCTCGCACGATTTGCAGGAGCCGCTGCGCATTGTGGCAGGATATGTGCAGCTCCTTACGCGGCGGTACCAGGGAAAGCTGGATCAAGATGCAAATGAGTTTATATCCTATACCGTAGATGCCGCAAAACGAATGCAGGCGCTGATAAACGACCTTCTTGCCTATTCAAAGGTAGGCGCCAGGGGCAGGGAACTGACAGCGGTTTCATGCGAACATATCCTTCCACTCGCCCTCGCGAATCTGAAGACTGCCATTGATGAGCGCAATGCCCTGATAACCCATGATCCCATGCCTGCCATTACCGCAAATGCAATTCAGATGGAAGAGCTGTTGATGAACCTGATCGGCAATGCGATCAAGTATAATCAGAAAGAGCAGCCGCGCATTCATGTTTCAGCCGCCCGCCTGGAAAACGAATGGCTCTTTTCCGTGCGCGACAACGGCATAGGCATTGATCCGAAATATTACAGCCGCATCTTTGTAATATTTCAGCGTCTTCATGCAAAGAACGAATATTCAGGCACCGGAATAGGGCTTGCAATTTGCAAAAAGATTGTAGAAAATCATGGAGGCCGCATCTGGGTAGAATCCGAGCCCGGGAAAGGCTCAATTTTTTATTTTACCATACCGGACAGGAGAGGTGAAAAATGACTGCGGCAAAAAGCGCTATGGTGGAAATTCTCATGGTGGAGGATAACGCGGCGGACGCCCGTCTTACCCTGGAGGCGTTCAAGGATGCCAAGGTGTTAAACAATATCAATATAACGCCTGACGGCGAAGAGGCTATGGCATTCTTACGGCGCGAAGGCAAATATACGAATGCGCCGAGGCCGGACCTGATTCTGCTTGACCTGAATCTTCCCAAAAAAGACGGCAGAGAGGTGTTGGAAGAGATTAAAAAAGACCCTGAGCTGAAACGGATTCCGGTCGTTGTGCTGACAACCTCTGCCGATGAACAGGATATCCTCAAGGTCTACAATCTGTGCGCGAATGCCTATGTAAAAAAACCGGTTGATCTGGATCAGTTTATAAAGATAGTGGAAACTATTGAAAACTTCTGGTTCTCTGTTGTAAAATTACCGCCGAAACAAAAGAATCCGGAGCTTGCATTTTCCCGTGAAAGATAAGCCTGTTAAAATACTCCTGGTCGAGGACAACCCGGCAGATGCCCGTCTGATACGGGAAATGCTGGCGGATGCGGACGCAAAAGATGCCTTTGTGGTAACGCATATTGCGCGGCTGAAAGATGCATTGGAGCAGTATGCCAAAGAGGGCTTTGACGCCGTGCTGCTGGATCTTATCCTGCCGGACAGCATGGGGATTGAGACCTTTCTTAAGGTGTATAAACAAATGTCCGCGGCGCCTGTGGTGGTGCTTACCGGCTTAAGCGATGAGGCCATGGCAATCAAGGCTGTAAGAGAGGGGGCGCAGGATTACCTTGTCAAAGGCCATGTGGACAGCAACTTGCTTGTGCGCTCTATCCGCTACGCCATAGAGCGGAAGACAGCGGAAAAAACAGCCAAAAAGCCTCCGTCGGAATTATCCAACCAGGGAGACGAATATCAATATTTTAAAATAATAGGCGCAAACAGCGGCTTAAAGGATGTAGCAAGGCTTATTGCCACCGTAGCAAAGACCTCCAGCACATCGGTTCTCATTGAGGGCGAAACCGGAACCGGAAAAGGCCTTGCAGCCAATGCCATACACTATTTAAGCAGCAGAAAAGACAAACCCCTCATCAAGATAAACTGCAGCAGCATACCGGACACCCTTCTGGAGACGGAGCTCTTCGGCTATGAAAAGGGGGCATTTACCGACGCCCGGCAGAGCAAAAAGGGGCTCTTTGAAGTGGCTGAAGGAGGGGCAATCTTTCTTGATGAGATAGGCGATATGGATATACGGCTCCAGCCCAAGCTCCTCCATGTGCTGGAAAACAGGACTTTTCACAGGGTCGGAGGGATATTTGATGTGAAAGTGGATGTGCGGGTAATCGCTGCCAGCAATAAGGACTTAAGCCTCATGGTGAAAGAAAAACGATTCAGGGAGGACCTCTACTATCGGTTAAAAGTTATGACCTTAACTATTCCGCCCCTCAGAGAGAGAAAGGAAGACATACTGCCGCTGGCGGAGTATTTTATCCAGGAAAGCAACAGAATTCACCGGAAAGATATTAAAGGGCTTTCCGCCAGAGCGCGGGAAATATTCCTGAAATATTCGTGGCCGGGAAATGTAAGGGAGATGAAAAATGAGATTGAGCGGGCCGTCCTTATTGCAAATTCAGAGGAAATACTGCCCGACCATCTCCATCTTGAGCTCACGAAAGACGGTATCTCAAAAAACCCTTCACCTGTTTATCCCCCGTCTGAAGACATGAGCCTTAAAGAAATGGAAAAGGCCCATATCCTCAATATCCTTAACAAGGTAAATGGGAATAAAACTCAGGCGTCAAAAATCCTTGGGATATCCCGCCTTACCCTCAGGGAGAAAATCAAGAAATACAGTTTAGCTGAATAAATACATCTCAAGACCTGCCTGCGAACAAGCATTTCTACAAACAGACCGCCCCTAACGGGGAGGCCCCTTGCGGCCGCCCGAAGCGGGAGGGGACAAGCCCCTCCCCTACAAAAGGATATGTATTTTCGTATGAAACCCTGCTCCGGTATTGTATCAGGGCAGGAATTGCAGCGCGCATTCCATTCCATTTGTTGGTAATATTTTTACCATAGCAGCATGGCAATAATCTTGCCAATAATCTGTTTTCCCCACCCCCTCTTTGTATAACACCTTGAAATAAAAGATAAATTTTTTTGGCATTCCTTTTGCAATGTTTAAACCATACAAAGCAACCATACAAAGCAACCATACAAAGCAGAAGGAATGCCGATTATAACATCAACAGGAGGAGGGGCTGATGATTACGACAAGGCACAGAAACACAAAAGGTTGTTTGGCAACAAAAGAAATAGAGGCAAGGTCTCTTTCTTTGGTCAAAATGTCCCGGCAAAATCAAAGCATCTCCTCAAAGGCTTTAATTGGGAAAGGGGAATCGCTGCCAAGGTGGCCGTTTCCCTATATTAAAGAGGTCGGTCGCGATGACACCCCATTTAAGTCTCCAGCTAAAGAGTCCGGAATAACTCTGGCAAAAATATTGGATAAAGACCTGAATAGGCAACTGGAGACAAACACCAAAGAGGGGGATGAAAGAGATGAGATGAGAGACACGGGGAGCGATTCTATCAGAATTTATTTTAAAAGCATCAGAAAATTTCTCCGCATCTCCCATGAAGAAGAAAAATATCTTGCTGAGAGGATTGAAAAAGGGGATGAGAAGGCGAGACAAAGAATGATAGAGGCAAACCTCCGTCTCGTCATAAGCATTGCAAAACGGCATATCCACAGAGGACTGCCGCTTCACGACCTTATTGAAGAAGGCAATATCGGGCTTATAAAGGCCGTTGAGCGCTTTAAAGCGTCCAAGGGGTGCAAATTTTCCACCTATGCCACATTCTGGATAAAGCAGGCAGTTGAGCGGGCGATAATCAATCAGGCGGATGTGGTAAGAATTCCCATCCATGTTACAGCCGATGTGTCAAAAATCATGAGGGCAACCCGTGAGCTTATCGCCACCTTAAACAGAAAACCGGATATCCGGGAGATTTCTGAAAAAACAGGGCTGTCCGGCAGGTATATTAAAAAGCTGAATAACATAATCAGAAAAAGTTATTCCCTTGAGGCAGCCCTTTATGACGATCCCGACCAGTCTCTTTTAGACCATATTGAGGACGAAACAGCAGCCCAACCCGTAGATTTAATAAATCGCTCCATGAGGATGGATAAAATAAACGACTGGCTTAAAATGCTTGACATCAAAGAAAGCGCTATTATAAGGCGAAGATTCGGCCTTGATGAAAAAGAGCCTCAAACACTGGAGCTCATTGGAAAGGCAATGGGAGTGAGCAGGGAAAGAATACGACAGCTTGAGAATAGGGCCTTAAGTAAGCTCAGAAAGATTGCAGGGGCGCATGATATTTATTCGCTGGAAGCCATATAACTCCCCTGATCGCCCAAAGAATGCCTACAAAGAATGATGAATGCTACGGTAGCCGCAGCCTGAAAACTGCGGCTATCTTGTTACACAGTTACCCCCCCATTTCCCTTATCCCCTGATTACAGCTAACACTTCCCTGAGAAAATATCTGTTAACACCAACCAAAATATCCTCCTTTCCCGTTTAAATACATAACGGGACAAGTACAGCACATCAATTCTCCGCTTTCATGCTTTCATTCCTTCAGGGGGTGGCCATGGCTCGGACGGAGTTGCCACAAGAAGTCAGGCAGATGCGATTTAAACAGGTTCATAAAGGTTGGACGAGGAAGGGATAGAAGATAGGGGCATGGGTCATGAGAGAACTTGCCCCTTGACCCATGCCCCTTGCCCCTTGCCCCATGACCCTGGAAGGAAGGCCAACTGTTTTGTTTTGGCTGAAAAATCCTCATGCTGCTTTCCAATAAGGTTTTTAAGTAAACCGAAATTATTTGGCAAGACGGTGGCAAAAAGAGTTTTGGAGAGCTATAATAATAACATGAGAAGGATGTTATTATTTGTTTTGATAATAAGCATGGTTTTGGGTCAAATGGATATGGCGCACGCTGAAGATATAAAAAAGAATTTGAACGTCCCTCCTAAAAAACTGGAAAAGGCGACCTTTGCAGGCGGTTGCTTCTGGTGCATGCAGCCGCCCTTTGATTCATTGAAGGGGGTGGTATCTACTACCGTTGGATATACCGGCGGGCAAAAGAAAAACCCTACCTATGAGGAAGTGTCTTCAGGCGCCACAGGACATGTGGAGGCTATTGAAATACTCTACGACCCTGCTCAAATTACCTATTCAGAACTTTTGAATGTCTTCTGGATAAATATAGACCCAACCACGTCGAACCAGCAGTTTGTGGATGTGGGGGCTCAATACAGGATAGTCATCTTTTACCATAACGAGGAACAGAGGCGCCTGGCTGAAGAGTCAAAGGCAAAACTGGAAAAATCAGGAAAGTTTGACAAGCCTATTGTTACGGAAATCAAACCTGCTACAACATTTTACAAGGCGGAAGAATATCATCAAAAGTATTATCAAAATAACCCTATTAGATATAAGTATTACCGGTACAGCGCAGGCAGAGATCAATATCTTGAAAAGACATGGGGAGACAAGGCAAAAGTGAAAAATCCAGAGCGCGTGGACAAAAAATACACAAAACCGTCAAAGGAAGAGCTGAAAAAGAAACTTACTCCTTTACAGTATAAGGTTACACAGAAAAACGGCACGGAAAGGGCCTTTGACAATGAATACTGGGATAACAAGCGAGAAGGGATTTATGTGGATATCGTCTCCGGCGAGCCGCTCTTCAGTTCGCTGGATAAGTTTGATTCGGGCGCAGGCTGGCCAAGCTTCACCAGGCCCATTAAGCAGGGAAATATTGTGGAAAAAGAAGACAGCGGATTTTTCATGACAAGGACAGAGGTGAGGAGCAAAGGCGCGGATTCTCACCTCGGGCATGTATTCCCTGACGGCCCAAAGCCTACCGGACTCCGCTACTGTATAAATTCCTCAGCCATTCGTTTTATTCCGAAGGAATCTCTGGAAAAGGAGGGGTATGGCGAGTATAGGAAACTTTTTGAGAAGTAGCTCCCCCTTGCGCACGCCCCTTGAGGCTAATGGAAGTGTATTCCAAAATCAGCCACCTTCGGCTTCACCAGTTTTTCAAAGTCCTTGTGCTTCATCTTGACCGATTCGATGTGATTTCCTGCCTGGAAAAAAATTTCTTCATCTTCTGCCAGAGATTTATCCTCATAGACATCAATGCCGTAAAGATTGCCGAAGGGAGGCATGGCGCCCGGCGCGCAATCGGGAAACAGTTTTTTAAATTCATCCTCGGTGGCAAGCCTTATATCCTTCTTTCCCATAACCTCCTTGAGCTTGGCCATGTCAAGCTTCCTGCTGGCAGGAAGGACAGTCATGACAAATCGCTCTCCTGCCTTGACCATAACCACCTTGGCCAGCTCCTTGCCAGGGACATGCAAGGCTGCGGCAATCTCCTGCGCTGTATAGGCCTCTGAATGCGCGGCTACCTGATAAGCGACATTATTCTCATCCAAAAATATTTTCAGCTTCATAGATATGGCCATACTTATACCCTCCTTTCTTATTGTAAAGATTTGCCCCTCCATAAGTATAGCAGAAAAATTTTGGTTCTTTCGTAAAAAAGTTGATTTTACTTAAAAAAACTCATTTTGTTTTGACCGAAAAAATTTCCCATGCCCCCACACCAAAGAGAAACATTTTGGTGTGGGGGTAAAATACGAAAGAACCATAATTTGTGAAGTAATGGCGTATGGGAGATCTTGAGAGGAGCTATCGGTGGAGATCTAAAATCTTTTTTATGATATTCGTTGTTGACCTCCCCTTTGCCAGCTTTATCCTTGCAATCCTGCCGCCTGTTTGTTTTACCACATCGGCGCCGACAATTGCATGGCTTGCCCAGTCTGCGCCCTTTACCAGCGCATCCGGCAGAATAGCCTGTATAAGTTTTATCGGCGTTGGCTCGTTAAAGAGGACGACATAGTCAATAGCCCCAAGTCCTGACAGAACCTCTGCCCGCTCCCTTTGCGGCACAATGGGTCTTTTTTCACCTTTTATCATTTTTACGGAAGAATCGCTGTTCAGCCCGACGACCAGGATGTCTCCGAGGGATTTTGCCTTGCGCAAATACTGTACATGGCCTGCATGGATGATATCAAAGCAGCCGTTGGTAAAGACAACGGTTTTTTTCTTTCTCACGCCTTGCAGGATATTTTTTAATCTCCGCAGCGTGACAAGTTTCTTTTTTGCATTCACCATCCTCTATCTCGTATCACAAATTCACCACCCTTGCAAGGGTCAGGACATCTATGCCTTTTGCCCCTGCCCTCTTTAATATCCTGCCGCACTCACGAATAGTTGCGCCGGTTGTATAGACATCGTCAATGAGCAAGATATGTTTATCTATGAAGACCTTGCCGTCTGCCGCTGCAAAAGCGCCTCGGACATTTTTTACCCTCTCTTTTTCTTTGAGATTTATCTGCGGGTCTGTGGCCCTGATTCTTTTTAAATGTATGTAATCTACAGGCAGGTTGTGTATCGCCGCCAATTCTCTTGCCAGAAACAGCGATTGATTAAATCCACGTTCTTTAAGCCTTGTTTTATGCAGCGGCACCGGCACGACCAAATCGCAGCCCTTATTTGAAAACCCGTCCGCCATCAATTTTCCCAATGGCTTGGCAAGGGAGGTTTTGCCGCTGTATTTGAACATGTGGATCGCCTCCAGCAAAACCCCTTCGTATGCTCCGATGCTCCTTGCTTTTAAGAACGGCATTTTCTCCTTTATGCACCGCGCGCAAAAATGGCCGCTGCTCTGCTGTGAAACAAACGGGACACCGCAACAGGCGCACAGAGGGCTTGCAATAAACCTGATGCCATCATGACACTTTCGGCAAAATCCTCTGTTCTCTGTGTGTTCGGCGCAGGCAGGACAGATAGGCGGCAGGAGTAAGTTTAAGAAAGCGGTGAGCATGGGTCTATTAAATTATAGCGTCCAGTATTTTTAAAAGGTTTACTTCCCGATGCAAAACTGGCTGAATATCCTGTCAAGGATATCCTCTGTTGTTACCATCCCTGTTATCTCGCCCAGCCTTTCCACTGCCTCTCTGAGCTCCACTGCGATAAATTCTCCGGACAGGCCGCTCTGCACGGACTCTTCTGCCTTGATAATGGCCCGGTGCGCCTGTTCAAGGCTTATCTTGTGCCGTGTATTGGAGAGAACTATTTCCTGGCCGGCATCCCTTGCCTCCCCCTTCTTCCCCCTTGCCTCTGTGTATATGGTTTGCCGCAACTGTTCAATGCCTCTATCCAGCAGCGCGGATATCTCCACCTTTATTATTCCCTTGAATGCATTATGAAATAAATCTTTAGCGTCTTGAGAGGCCTTATCAACCTTGTTTCCAATAACAATAATTTTTTTGTCTGAGATCTTTTTTAGTATTTTAATATCTTCTCCAAACTCGCCTGCTGATATATCCACCACAAAAAGGACCATCTGGCTGGCTTCAAGTTTTTTCATAGTGAATCGTATGCCGATGCTTTCCACCTCGTCTTCCGTTTCCCTCAAGCCCGCTGTATCCATGAGTTTTAACGGTATGCCTTTTATATTGACAACATCTTCTATGACATCTCTTGTTGTGCCAGGGATAGGCGTAACAATGGCGCGTTCTTCTCTCAGGAGCAAATTGAGAAGGCTTGATTTGCCCACATTGGGCCTGCCGAGGATGATGCAGCTTATTCCCTCTTTTAAAATCTTTCCTTCATCATAACTGAAAAGGAGTTTTTCCATTTCTTTGCGAATCTGCCCTAAACGGCTCTCAATCTCCGGATCGGAGAGCATGCTTACATCCTCTTCATCCGGGAAATCAAGCCCTGCCTCTATCGGAACAAGGAGGTCAACAACAGCCTCTTTTATCTGATTTATCTTTTTAGAAAGAGCGCCTTCAAGTTGGAAGCGGGCAATGCTTAGGCTTAAATCGGTTTTTGCCCTTATTAAATCTATAACAGCCTCTGCCTGAATCAAATCCATTTTGCCGTTTAAAAATGCCCTCTTGGTAAACTCGCCTGGCTCAGACACCCTTGCCCCCAGTCTTAAAACAATCTCCAACACTCGTTGCAGCACAAGCTGTCCGCCGTGGCAGTGAAATTCAACCACATCCTCGCCGGTGAAGGATTTCGGTTTTCTCATTATTGTCATGAGCGCATCATCTATAAGGGCATTGTCAGGGGGGTTAAAGATTGTTCCGAGATAGAGGCGGCGGTTTTCAAAAACTCCCCCTTTGCCAAAATCCCTCTTCTGTCCCCCTTTGTCAAAGGGGGCGGGGTACCCATCCGAAGGATGGGTCGGGGGATTTTTACGGGGCTTGAAAATTGCATGGGCGATTTTCTCCGCATCAGGCCCGCTTATCCTTACAATGCCGATCCCCCCTTCCCCGGCAGGGGTTGCTATGGCGGCTATGGTGTCGGAAAGGTTCATCATCAAAAACAATATATCAGGAAGGGATAAAACAATGCAAATAACAAAAACCCAAAAAAGAGCAGTTCCCGTACTTTTTTATAGTAATAAAACCTTAATTTTGGGTTTAGATAAAGAGAGAAGGGGGTTATTCCGATGTTTAAAATCGTAATTCGTAAACCCCCACGCCAAAATCTTTGGTGTGGGGGTAAATCACTTTGTTGTCTTCTGTATATAATACTGCTGCGCTATGGAAAGCACATTATTTACAAGCCAGTAAATAACAAGACCTGACGGAAAATTTAAAAACATAAATGTAAATACTACAGGCATAATAAGCATCATCTTTGCCTGCGCGGGGTCCATGGCGGAAGGGGTCATCTTCTGTTGTATGAGCATGGTTGCGCCCATGAGGATCGGCGTAACATAATAGGGGTCTTTTGCGGAAAGGTCGTGAATCCAGAGGGCAAACGGCGCATGTCTCAATTCTATTGCCGCGCCGAGCACATTATACAGGGCGATAAAAACAGGGATCTGTAAAATCATAGGCAGACATCCGCCGAGGGGGTTAATCTTATATCTTTTATAAAGTTCCATGAGCTCGCGGTTCATCTTTTCTTTATCGTCCTTGTATCTCTCCCTCAATGCAACTACCTGCGGTTGAATCCTCTGCATCTCCTTCATAGAATCAAGCCCCTTTTTCGTTAAGGGATAAAATAATATCTTTATGATGACGGTAAGCAGTATTATGACCAGGCCATGGTTAGGAATATATATATACAGAAAATTCATGGCCACAAGCAGCGGTTTTGCAAGAAATGTAAACCAGCCAAGATGGATAGCATCCTCCAGATGAACACCCTGAGCTGTCAGGACATCCATCTCTTTCGGTCCCAGGTATGCGCTATAGCCAATGCTTGCATTGGCATTGGGCGCCAGCTTCAGAGGAACGGCGGCAGTCACCTTTACCAGATCCCTTGTTGTTGCGGTTGACCACTTTGCATTTTCAACCTTTTTCGGAATGATGGCGGATATAAAATACATATCCTCCAGTCCTGACCAGCCTATCCTGCCTGTCAGCGTCTCTTCCCCTTCTTTGATGTCCTTGGTCAAAACCTTTCCGTCCGAATAAATGATCGGCCCTTTATGAGAGGAGCCCCCTCTCTTTTCCAGAAATTTGACAGATGCCGCAAGGCCGAAGGACAATTGGCCGTCAAATGGAGCGGCTGAGGTGTTTGAAATGGTTGTCTCTGCCTGGATGCTATACGTGTCTGCTGATATGATATATTTTTTTTCAATCTTAATTCCGTCCGGCGATTGCCGTGTAAATACCAGCTCTTCTTTTTGCCCCGGATTAAGAGAAATGCTCGCCTTAGACGGTTTAAAATAAATAATCTCCGCAGAGGCGCCTTTCATAAGATTATCCTGAAGAGGATATTCCTCTAATGCAGGGGTCACCATTTCCACATCACTGCTCGTTTGCTCCAGGCCTTCTTTATATCGTTTGAGCACCCAGCTTTTTATGCCCGCGCCTTTGCTTGAAAAAACAGCCTTATACAGAGGGGTATCCACGGTTACTGCCTCCTCTGCATATTGTGGGGCTAACACAGATTCCCCCTTTTTTATTAAAGAGACGCTGCCTTTTTCTGTCTTTTTTGGCTGAGCAGCCTCTTGAGGCGCATTCTTATCAGCAGATGCCTTTTTTACAGGAGGCTGAGTTATCCACCTTCCAACAACAAACTGATAGCCCAGCATAACAGCCAGCGATAATACGAGCGCCAATATAACTCTTTTTTCCATAGAAGATTTTCCGTTTTATTTATGGTACGGGATCATACCCCCCGGGATGGAATGGATGACATTTAAGGAGCCGGCGAAGTGCAAAACCAATACCTTTCCCCGCCCCATATCTTTCTAAAGCCTCTCGGGCATAAGAAGAACAACTTGGGTAAAAACGGCATGAAGGGGGTAAAAGAGGAGACAGGCAATATTGATACACCCTGAGAATTCCTATCAAGAGCATTTTAATCATAATTTAAAAATCGGCAAAATTTGGTTCTTTTCTTCGAAAATCCTCTATGGCAACTCAAGAGAAATCTCAAACCTAAAGGTTTGAGTTACAGAGATGATGCCGCTCCGCTTCATTGTAAATTGAAGATTGAAAAGTGCAAATTTTAAATTTATAAGATTTCTTTAAACTTTGCAATCTCCAATTTGTATTTTGCAATTTACAATTTTTTACGGTATTTGAATCTTCAATCCCAAATCCTGAAATTCTTTTTCCACCTCTGCGTAACCGCGTGGATTAAATCCCTGTTTAACGGATATGAAAATATCAGCAGAAGGTGGAAAGCCCTCTTTGTTCAGCCTGAAAAATTCCCTGAGAAGCCGTTTAATCCTGTTCCTTTTTACAGCCCCTCCTACCTTGCTGCTAACCGCAAGTCCAAGCCTTCTTATGCCAAGATTGTTTGTCTTGAGAAACATAACAAAACTTTTGCCGGCAATCCTTTTGCCCTCTTTTCGCACAGAGGCAAAGTCCTTGCCCTTCAGAAGCCTCTCTGCGCGAGTAAAGGAATACCGCCCCATAAGATAGTAGATGGTAGACAGTAGGTATAGGTAGTAGACAGGAAGGTTTTCCTTATCTACCGTCTATCTACTGTCTACTGTTATTTATTGGCGCTGATGGCCGGGGAAAGCCTGTGCCTCCCTTTTGTCCTTCTTTTCTTTATTACCCGTCTTCCGCCCGGCGTGGCCATCCTGCCGAGAAAACCGTGAGTCCTCTTCCTGCTGATATTGCTCGGTTGATAAGTTCTTTTCGGCATACCCTATACCTCGTTTGCTAAAAATTTGGCAGAAAATACAAATGCATTTTCTGGATTAAACTATATTTAAATCACACTCTGACTTATCTTGTCAAGGATTGAATTTTGGAGGGTCAAAACAACCATATCGTTTGTGTCAGCAAGAAAATTTTTATGGCAAAACACATTAGCACAGCACCATTAGGACGGCAGTGTGGATCAAAATTTCCCTGAGCCAAGACCCCACTGAACGTGCTGCAATGAAGTCTCTGGATTTTTTATTAAAATCAGAGAAACGGGGCTGTAGCTCAGTTGGGAGAGCGCAAGGCTGGCAGTCTTGAGGTCAGGGGTTCGATCCCCCTCAGCTCCACCAGACAAACCAAGGAGTCAATCATTGCAGATTAACTCCTTTTTTATTGGACATTGCTTACTCTATTCCGTATTTATCCAACTTATACCTCATGGACCTGAAACTCAGGCCTAACAACTCCGCCGCTTTTTTCTTTATACCTCCTGCCTTCTTAAGCGTATCAAGGATAATGGCCTTTTCATAATCTTCCACAGCCTTGTCAAGACTGAGGCCGGATGGGACTTGAGGATTTATTGTCTGTTCCGCTGTCTCTATCTTCTGACTCCTGACCACTTGTCCCTGACTTCTTATGTATTCTGGCAGACTCTCCGGCAGGATTATGTCTGTTGGCTCAAGAGCAACCGCTCTTTCAATGATATTTTCAAGCTCCCTGATATTGCCGGGGTAATGATATTTAAGCAAATGCTCCATTGCCTCGCCTGATATCTTCTTTATATCCTTGCCAAGCTCTGTGCAATATTTTTTGAGAAAATGCTGACTCAGAACAGGAATATCCTCCTGCCGTTCTCGCAATACAGGCATGTGAATCGGGATTACATTCAAACGGTAGAAAAGGTCTTCCCTGAACCTGCCTTCTTTAACCTCTTTCTCAATATCTTTATTTGACGCCGCGATGATCCTTACATCTACGGATATATCTTCAATTCCGCCGACTCTTCTGAAATTCTTCTCCTGAATCACGCGAAGGAGTTTTACCTGAAGCTGAATTGGGAGTTCCGTTATTTCATCGAGGAATATGGTGCCTTCATTCGCCAGCTCAAAGAAACCGGTCTTATTTGTCACTGCGCCTGTAAACGCCCCTTTCTGATGGCCGAAAAGCTCGCTCTCTATAAGGTTTTCAGGTATTGCCCCGCAATTTATCGGCACAAACGGCTTGCCCTTTCTTACACCCTCATAGTGGATTGCCCTCGCCACAAGTTCTTTACCTGTGCCGCTCTCGCTTGTTATAAGGATATTGGTCTTTGTATTAGCGACCCTCTTTATAATCTCGTATATCTCCAGCATCTTCGGGCTTGCGCCAATCAGGTTTGCAAAGCCATAGCGGCTCTTGAGCTCCTTTTTTAACAGTATATTTTCTGCCTCAAGTCGTTTCCTGTCCAGCGCATTTTTTATAATATGTTTTACTTCATCTATCTTGAACGGTTTTGTGATATAGTCGTATGCCCCTGCCTTCATTGCGTCAATTGCCGTATCAACCGATGCGTATGCGGTAACCAGCAGGACTATGGTCTCCGGATTTATTTCCTTTATCTTTTTAAGAAGCTCAACGCCGTCCATATCCTTCATCCTGATATCGCTTATTACGAGGGCATAGCTGGTGCTGTTAAAAAGCTTTATCGCCTCCTCTCCGCTGGAGGCGGTATTGACCCGGTAGCCGTCCTTTTTCAGCATGATTTCAAGGAAGTCCCTGATGCCTTTTTCATCGTCAACTATGAGGATTTTTTCTTGTGCCATAATAATTAAGGAAAGTAGACAGCCCTCTACCTTCTACAGTCTACCGTATACTGTCTACTGCTTTTGGCAGTATTATTCTAAAACTCGTCCCTTCCCCTTCTTTACTTTTTACTTCTATTTCTCCTTTGTGCCCTTCTATAATTCTATGAACTAAGGCAAGGCCGAGCCCTGTGCCGTAATCCTTGGTGGTAAAGAACGGATCAAATATTTTTTCTATAATATCCAGCGCAATGCCGCCCCCTGTATCCGAAACGGTTATCTCCAAGGAATCGCTGCGCGGATTGAAAGCCAAAGACTTGCGTCTTGCGTTTATGATGAGCTTTCCTCCCGCAGGCATGGCATGGCTTGCGTTTAAGAAAAGATTCCAGAATACCTGTTTCAACTGGCGGTTGTCGCCCTCTACCGCAAGATTATCTTCTAATTCGGCGCGGATATCAATATTTTTGGACTCGGGGCTGTTCCTAAACATATCAAGGGTTTCTTGAACAAGGGCATTCAAATCTATCCTTGCCATCTTTGCCGCCGGTTTTGCAAACAAAAGAAAATCCGTGACCAGCGCATTGAGTCGGTCGGTCTCTCGTATGACAATCTCCATAAGATGCTCGTTGTCGCCGTTCAAGGTCAGATTGTCTTTCAGCACCTGAACTGAGCCGCTTATGGATGCAAGCGGATTGCGGACTTCGTGGGACATGCCTGCGGCAAGCTCGCCGAGGGCCCGGAGCCTGTCTACCCTCCGAAGCTGCCCTTCCATATTTTTCAGTCTTGTTAGATCCTGAAATATTACGATATGGCTGCCCTCCTTCATCGGCGATATGGAAAGGCCCAGAAATAATTCCCTGCCGTCTTTTCTTTTAAAGGGCCTATCTATCCTCACATACGAAGCATCTCCTTCATCAGGAGCAATAGGATAACCCTGCGCCTTTATCAAGTCAGGAAAGATCGTGTCAATATGATGATGATACATCTCTCCAATATTATAGCCGGTAATCTTTTCTGCAGCCCTGTTAAAGGAGGTTATCCTTGCGTCAATGTCTATGGTAAGTATCCCGCTATTTATGTTTTCCACAATATATTGATTCAGGGCCTCAAGTTTTTTGAAGTCAATCTTCTTTTCTTTAAGCTCCTTTTCTACCGTCACTGTCCGTTCCGCGAGATAACCGGCCAGGAATGCAACGGTAAAAAAGCCTATGATGTTTAATGTTAATGTGGCGAGTATATCTCCTCTTTCGTAACCAATGCCGCCACTGGGGACAGATTTAAAATCTGCCCCCAATGCCTTGTAGCCTGCCGGGAGTATCTTGTAAAAATCAAGGTTGACCAAAACTCCGTATGCTATGCTGCTTGCGGACGCAGCATAGAACCCGCCTTTGCGGCTTAGAAAAATGCTGGCGCTGATTATTGACAGAAAATAGAGGAATGATAAAAGGCTTTCCAACCCGCCTGTCACATATACTGTGGCAGTAATAAGGATGATATCGCCAAATATCTGAAAATATGCAAACAATCCGGCGTTTTTAATCCATCTGAACAGGATGGCATATAGAATTGTCAACGTGCAGGTAATAATTATAATTGCATATATGGGATAGAGGCTGGACTGAAAAGGCGATGTTTGTTTAAACTGAAACCAAAGGGATGTGCCGAGGAATATAATGACCAGAGCCACCCTAAAGGCCATAAGCCACTTAAGTCTGGTTTTTAGTACGGAGTGTAGAGAGGACGGGGTGGGCATTGAGTTAAGATAGTAAGCAGTATGGAGTAAGGTGTATGCAGCAACTGCCTACTGCTTACTACTCAATAAAAATATCTAAATAAACAATTAAAAAGTAAAATGTGGCTGATCTGTTGCTGTAATTCATTTTAATTTTAAATTTACTGTTTAGATATTTCTATTTGATTGCTGCCTTCCACTTACTGCCTACTGTATTTTATCACCCTCCAACAGCGCCGGCAAGGCTGAATATCGGCAGATACAACGCAATAATCAAACCTCCAACCACCACGCCGAGAAAGGCCATAAATACCGGTTCTATAAGGGACATCAGGGTATCAACCGCGGTGTCAACCTCTTCTTCATAGAAGTCTGCTATCTTGGAAAGCATCGCGTCCAGGGCGCCTGTAGCCTCGCCAACCGCCATCATCTGAACCACCATGGAAGGGAAGACCTTTGTCTCGGCCAATGGCTCAGCCAGTGTCTTGCCTTGACTGAGAGATGTCCGTGTTTTCATAATGGCTTCTTCTATTATTTTATTGCCCGACGTTTTTGCAACAATCTCCAGCGCTTCCAGGATAGGCACGCCGCTGCTCATCATGGTAGACATGGTCCTGGTAAATCTTGCAACTGCAGTCTTTTTTATGAGGTCTCCGAAAATCGGGAGCTTTAACTTGATGCCGTCCAATACTACCCTGCCTTTGGGTGTTGCGCCATACTGTCTAATCCCTATTACGATACCTGCAATTGTCCCTCCAATTATATACCAGTAATGTTTCAATGCGTTGCTTAAATTCACAACAAACTGCGTCGGCGCAGGGAGAGCCTTGCCGAAGTCTTTAAACATGCCGTCAAATATCGGGACAACAAAAAAAAGCAAACCGCCCACAACTGCGCCAGCGATTATGATGATAACAACAGGGTAGGTGAGGGCGCCTTTAATCTTAGCCTTTAATTTTTCCGCCTTTTCCATGAAACCGGCAAGCCTGCTGAGTATGGTGTCCAGAATACCGCCCACTTCGCCTGCTGCAACCAGGTTTACATAAAGGTCGTCAAATACCTTGGGATGCTTGCGAAGGGCGTCGGCAAATGTGGAGCCGCCCTCAACACTCTTTTTGATGTCTGTGAGGGTTGTTTTGAATGCTTTATTTTGCTGCTGGCTGGAAAGGATTTCAAGGCACTGAACAAGGGGGAGACCGGCGTCTATCATCGTGGCAAACTGACGGGTAAAAATAACCACCTCTTTGGTAGTTACTTTGGTTCCGCCTCCAAGTCCGGGTATTTTGAAGGCAAAGCCCGCCTTTTTTTCAATAATCTTGCTCGTTATAATCTGCTGTCTTCGCAGATTGGCTGTGGCAATAGCCATGCTTGAGGCCTCTATCTCGCCCTTTCTCGGTTCACCGGTTAAAGTTTTTCCTTCGTATACAAAGATTGGCATAATTTTAATTTTAGATTTACGATTTTAGATTTGAAATTTTAAAATCGTAATTCGTAATTCGTAAATTTTACCTTGCCGTCCCGCCTGGCCTCATGGCGCCGGCATTAGACATCATCTGTCTCAGTTCATCAGGGTCCGAACTCCTGCCAATTGCCTCATCCAGGGATATGAGCCTTCTCTGAAAAAGAGTTAACAGGGATTGATTCATGGTCTGCATGCCGAATTTGGCCTGGCCTACCTGCATCTGGGAATATATCTGGTGAACCTTGTCTTCCCTGATAAGATTTCGTATGGCGGCGTTGGGAACCATTACCTCCAGCGCCATGACCCTTGATTTGCCGTCCGCTGCCGGTATCAAGAGCTGCGACATAACCCCTTCCAGAACAAAAGAAAGCTGCGCCCTTATCTGCGGCTGCTGATTGGAAGGGAACACATCGACAATCCTGTTTATGGTCTGAACGCAGGAATTGGTATGAAGTGTAGCAAGACAGAGATGTCCTGTCTCTGCAACAGTAAGGGCTATTTCTATGGTTTCCATATCGCGGAGTTCGCCGAGCAGAACAACATCAGGGTCCTGTCTTAACACATGCTTCAACGCCTTTTTGAAGCTGTTGGTGTCTGCGCCGACCTCTCTCTGATTCACAAGCGCCTTTTTGGATGGATGGAGATATTCAATGGGGTCTTCAATTGTCATAATGTGGTCTTCCCTCTCCTCGTTTATCTTATTTATCATAGCGGCAAGGGTTGTGGTTTTGCCGCTGCCTGTAGGGCCTGTAACAAGAATAAGGCCGTGCGGCTTTTTAGAAAACTCTTCTGCAATAGGCGGCAATCCCAATTCCTGAAATGTCTTTACCTTAAAAGGAATTGTCCTGAAAACGCCTCCTACAGCGCCCCTTTGAACAAACAGGTTGCCCCTGAATCTGGACAAGCCTTTTAAACCAAATGAAAAATCAAGCTCATTTTCCTCTTCAAACTTATGCTTCTGCGCATCAGCTAAGACGCTGTATGTCATCTGTTTTGTGTCGGTAGGGGTTAATGGAGGCAGTTGTTCCAGCGGCAAAAGCTTGCCATAAATTCTAATCCTCGGCGGCGAACCTGCTGTAATATGCAGGTCAGAGCCGATGAGCTAACTAATCCGCCATTGTTGCCCGTATTACTTCCTCTATTGTGGTTACGCCTTCCTTTATCTTTGTAATACCGCTCATCCTCAAGGTCTTCATACCTTCTTTTACAGCGCCCCTCTTTAGTTCCGCAGAAGAAGCGCCATTAAGCACCAGCTCTTTCAAGGTATCCGTCAAGGGCATAACCTCGTAAAGAGCTATCCTGCCTTTGCAACCTGTGCCGCCGCATGTTGCGCAACCTTTGCCGTGATAGCACTTAAATGATTTTGCCTCTTCCGGAGGAACGCCGATATCAATAAGCGCCTGCGGCGGCACATGGGCATCCTCTTTGCAGTCCTTGCATATCTTTCTGGCAAGTCTCTGGGCAAGAATCAAATTTGTAGCCGAAGAGATAAGAAACGGCTCTATGCCCATATTTAAAAGCCTGTTTACGGTAGACGGGGCGTCGTTCGTATGGAGCGTAGAGAGAACCAGATGGCCTGTAAGCGCCGCCTTAACAGCTATCTCTGCTGTTTCAAAATCCCTTATCTCTCCGACCATTATTATATCAGGGTCCTGCCTCAAAAACGACCTGAGCGCGCTGGCGAAATTCAGGCCTATCGCCTCATGCATCTGAACCTGATTTATACCCATCAGATTGAATTCCACCGGGTCCTCGGCGGTAGATATATTATCAGAGACCTTATTCAATTCTGAAAGCGCAGAATAAAGCGTTGTTGTCTTGCCGCTTCCTGTCGGGCCTGTAACCAGAACCATGCCCCACGGCTTTTCAATGGCATCTTTAAAGTCCTTCAACGCCTTTTCTTCAAAACCGAGCTTGGTCATATCCAGTTGAAGGTTGGATTTGTCCAGAAGCCTCATAACGACCTTCTCGCCGAAAAGAGTGGGCAGGACAGAGACACGATAGTCCATTTCTTTGTCTTTGCCGAGTTTCATCTTGATTCTTCCATCCTGCGGAAGCCGTCTTTCTGCAATATCCAGGCTGGACATAATCTTGATTCTTGACACAATGGCGTTTTTCAGCTTCAGCGGCGGCTTCATAACCTCAGCAAGAACTCCGTCAACCCTGTATCTCACCCTGAATGATTTTTCATAAGGCTCTACATGAATATCGCTGGCCCCTTTCTTAATCGCATCGGTAAGAATAAGGTTTACCAGTTTGACCACAGGGGCGTCTTCAACAGCCTTTTTGAGGTCATTCACATCAACCTCTTCCTCTTCCTGAAGAATCTCCATCTCGCTTTCGTCAAACTCTGTCAGAACATCGCCCAGCGCCATTTCTTCCTCGGCTGCCGCATAATGTTTTTCTATGGCAGCCTTTATCGCAGCCTCGGAGGCAATTACTGATTCAACATTATAGCCTGTGAGGAATTTTATGTCGTCTACGGCAAAGATGTTGGAGGGGTCTGCCATAGCCAATACCAATGTGGAACCGGTTCTGCCGATAGGTATTACCTGATACTTATTGGCGACATCTTCAGGGATGAGCTTTATTATCTCAGGGTCTATCTCTGTGGCGTCCAAATCTACGGCAGGTATGCCGTATTGCCTGCTTAAAAAAGTGGTGAGGTCTTTCTCATTTACATAACCCAGCTTGGCAAGATTATATCCGAGCCGCCCTCCTGATGTTCGCTGCTCCTCAATAGCCTTTTTGAGCTGGTCAGCGGTTATGAGTTTTTCTCTGATTAACAGTTCGCCAAGTCTGTCGGCCATGGATTTTTATCCTTATCACTGAAATTTGACCTTTTTATATTATTTAGTAAATCCTTTATCTTGTCAAGGGTATTGTATTTCACCTTTGTAAAGTTCACAGACAAGTGGTAAGTCGTAAGTCGTTAGTAGTTAACTACTTACTATTTACGACTTACGACTAACTACTTATTCAGGACAACCGACGGGTTAATGCGGAGACTTTTTATAGCAGTTCACTGGCAGTTATCACAATCTCCGCTATATCTTTAAGCTTTTTATTTTCCTGTTGAGAGCGGGACTGGAGTATCTTGAACGCTTCCTCCTCAGAAAGATTTAGCCGCTTCATAAGTATGCCTTTTGCCCTTTCAACCAGTTTTCTTGTCTCCAGAGCCTGCTTTAAATCATTCACCTCTTCCTTAAGGGTCCTAAATTCGCTGTGCCTGGCAAAGGCAAGTCGTATAGCAGGGACTAAATTTTTTTTTGTTATGGGCTTCAGAAGATAGGCGGATACGCCGCTTTCTATGGCCCGGTCCACCAGCGCATCGGAAGAATGGCCTGTTATGAGGATTATGGGAACCGGCATGCTGCTTGTCATAAGTCTGGCAGCCTCAATGCCGTCCATCTCCGGCATCTTAATGTCCATGATCACAAGCCCCGGCTTAAATTTATTGTAGAGGGCGCATGCCTCCCGGCCGGTAGACGCCGTGGCAACCACATCAAAGCCAAGGGTTGCAAGCTGAGAGGAAAGGAGCTTTCTCACCGTTGCATTATCTTCTGCAATCAGGACAGCACAGGCTTCTTTCATTGCCTTTTTTTTGACGACTTTGCCGGCATTAAGCATTCCCTTCATCCTGGACCTTCACCGCAACCTTATCCTTTCTTCGCTCCATGTATTCAAACAACCTGTCAAAGGCCAGACTGAAGAGCGCAAAAAACCCCATAGAGGCAAGATAAAGCCGATGCTCAAAGATGACATCTATGATAGGGATAAAGCTGGATGTAGGAGAAAGAATGATAAAAAACCATAAAATAAAAAAGGCAAGTAAAGACCGTTGGCTGCGTCTGCTGCCCTGTGTCCGTTTTAAGAGAAGATAAAGGGCAAAACCGATTATGCCCAGCAGGATGATAAGGGATATAATAGGCGGCGGAATCGGGATGTTTAATACTGTTCCTTCCTTTACAAGTGGAGTCTCAAAAAGCCCTTTTGATATGGGAAAATCATAATCAAGGTTCTGATTTATCGGCACAAAGAGCAGGGTAATGTAATAGATGAGCACATTGAATTGGGTAAAGAGATATTCCTTTGAGGTTATGCTTTGCACACCAAAGCCTGCCGAGCCGCCCGGGGTCTCTTTGAGGCCTGAGAAGGTTGGCGCTGCCAGAATGACCAGCATGGCGAGCAATAAAATATATAGCGGCAATCGGCTTATAAGCTTCCTAAACTCACCACTTGCAAGAAAACAGTAATCATAAAGGAATATGATTGCAGGAAGGGTTATGGCAGTCTCTTTAGAGTAGAAACCCAGAAGATATGAAGCCAGAACGCCGCCGTAAAACAAAATTTTCGCATAGGTATTAGATGCCCCGGCGCCTTTTATAAAGAATAACAAGCCGATGAGCATAAACAGGGAGGCAAGGATCTCCATCCTCTGAACAATGTAGGTTACAGCCTGCGTCTGTATGGGATGCACGGTAAAGAGGAGGGCTGTGTATATTGCTATTCTCTTTGCCTTAACATTGTAGGGCAACCCTTCAGAGTTGCTATTTGCAGGGCTAAAGCCCTGCCCTGCGGCTGTCCCCATATCTATGCGGCCGAGGGTGAGGAAGATTAAAAAATAGACCAAGACGCCGTTTGTTATATGGATAGCTAAATTTACAATATGATAGCCGACCACATTGAGCCCGCCTATGGCATAGTTGACGGCAAAGGTCAGCATTGCAATCCCGCGCTGCCCTCTCACGATGTCAAACCAGTTGCTTAAGCTTCTTATCTTATAGTTCTCCACAATCTGCGGCGTATCGTCAAAATGAAAGCTGGCATAAAAAGTGTTGGAATATACAAGAAACGCAGATACGGCAATCAACAGACCGGCAAAAAGATGGAATCTTCTGTGTTCAAATATCTTTTCTATATTCACTTCTTATCCCCTTTCTTATTTTCTTCAAATGATGTTTTAAGCATTGCCATTTCCTGACTGAGCCTCTTATTTTTTTCGCTCAGGTCAGATATAATAACCGAAAAATGAAGAACTATTAAAAGGAGAAATATGAAGGCTACCAAAAAGAGCAAGGACGGTGAATATGCAACCCCCAATGCATGGGCAATTTCATCCAGGAGATCCCTCCATATCGATAGTATCAATAAAATAACAGCGGATGCAAGCCACAGCAGGGCATACTGCTCCTTGAGCATGCCGCGCCTTATTAGGTCTACAACACCTACGAAGATGCCGATGCTGAAAATAATTGAAACTATCTGAATAGGCTGCATGGGTCGCTTTGCTCCATTGAAAGAAGTTCAAGAAGTTTAAGAAGTTTGCAATTTGCAGTCTGCAATTTTGTTATCTTTCCACCCGCTTCAACATATCTACAAACACTGCCAATAAAACCTTTACCATATAATAAACAGCTTGTAAAGGCGTTATAGACGATTTTCCTCCGGCCCTGACCTCCATTTTTACAGGCGCCTCTATTATATGAAATCCTGCCTTATGAAGCAAAACAACCACCTCTACCTCCGGATAGTCTTCAGGGTAATTTTGAGAAAAAAATCTCATCGTTTCTTTATTGACAGCCCTGAAACCCGAAGTAGTGTCAGTTAGCTTCTGCCCGGTTATCATGGATACTACGGCTGAGAAAACCTTTATGCCTATGTTCCGCGCTAACGACGGATGATATTCTCCTTTGCCGAGGAATCTGGAGCCGATAACCATATCCGCCCTTCCTTTTATGAGAGGATCAATAAGATAATGTATCTGATCAGGAGGGTGCTGGCCGTCTGCGTCCACCTGAACCGCAACATCATAGTTATTCAATGCTGCATATCGGTAGCCTGTCTGCATAGCGGCGCCTATTCCCATGTTGTAAGGCAGGGTTATAACCGTTACGCCCAGTTCTTTGGCGATACGGCCGGTGGCATCTTTTGAACCGTCATTTACGACGATGACATGAGCGTCGGGCAGCTCTTTCCTGACAGATAGTATAACCTTTTCTATATTTTCAGCCTCATTATAGGCGGGGATTATGATGAGAATCTTATTCATCGGCTATTCCTTAAAAACAAGATCGCTTATCTTCATAATACCATAATCTTTAAACCAGTTTTTTATCTCCCTATGGGAAACCATCCTTTTTCCCATAATAGAATGCCTTTTTTTCAACATCTTTGGTATGCCTTTTATAGCATCCTTATAGGCTTTTAAGAGTATGACAAAGAGACTCGTCTTAGAAAATCTATCTGTATATCTGCCGCCGGCCCCCCTTTTTGTGGCAATGGCATAAATATGAAAAATATACCTCCAGAGGGTAATAATGGGGAAAACCATGAGCATTGAGATGGGAAAATTCTTTACTGCAACCCATAGATGGTTCCTCTCTACCAGATAGGCCTTCATGGGGGTGTATTTGCCCGTTGTGCCGGAATAGTGATGATAGACTACCGCGTCAGGAACAGCCAGGGTCTTCCATCCGGCAAGCCTTGCCCTCATTCCCAAGTCGGTATCCTCACAATAGGCAAAAAACTCCTCGTCAAACAGCCCCACCTGATCCAGCGCCTCCTTCCGATACATAGCGGCGCAGGCACTCGGGATAAAAACCTCCTCCTCCCGGTCATACTGCTTCACATCCTTTTCGTTCCGTCCCCTCCCTTTTGCAATGCCGCACTTTGAAATGAGCAAACCGCCTACGGAATCAATAACAGATATGTCATGCAAGGAGAGTATCTTGCACGCCCACATGCCGATATGTGTATCAGAATCCCCGGCTGCACTTACAAGATTTTTAAGCCAATCTTTGTCCGCCTCCGTATCGTTATTCAGGAGAACTATATATTTGCCTCCGGCTGCCCTTATCCCTTGATTATTGGCTGCTGCAAAACCGGCGTTGTTTTTATTTTCCAAAATGATAACTTGCGGGTATTTGTCCTTGACAAATTGGACAGAGCCATCGGTTGAGCCGTTGTCAACGAGTATTATCTCAAAATCATGATAGGTCTGATGAAAGAGCGACTTTAGGCATTTTTCAAGAAACTTTAAGCCATTCCAATTGATAATGACAATAGAGACCAGCGGTGAACTCAAGCAGGTATCTCCTTCATACATTCATACAGATAACCCAGAGATTACAGAGAAACAAAAACAGCAAAAGAGTAGCGTTGCCCTTTATGGGCAACGAGTTCGTCGGGAATAAACTCCGACGCTACCTCTATAGCGGGTGGAACGCATTTCCTGGTATGCCTCCTCAAGCAGGTTCACGGTCGATTCCAGACTGAAATGCGCGAGAACAAATGCCTGACCGTTTCTGGCAAGCCGCTCCCGTTCGTCTTTATTCATTAATAGTTTCACGACCGCTTCAGCAAACGCCGCTGGTTCGTCTGCCGTCAAGAGATCTCTGCATGGGGCTGCCCCTATCCCTTCATTGCCGATGCTCGTGGTCACTACCGGGCAGCCAGCGGCCATGGCATCGAGATTTTTAATAATAATCCCTCCACCGATCCGAAGGGGAGAAACGAAGACAGCAGCCCTTTCATAGTATGGTTCAATCGCTGGCACAAAACCGGTTACCATGATGCCGGAGGAATCTGCCAGCCTGATGATATCTTCCGGCGGCCCGTTGCCAACTATGGTAAGGCGGACATTAGGGATCTCCTTACGAATTAATGGCAGGATTTCACGGCAGAAATAGCGCATAGCGTCTCTGTTTACATCTCTATGCATGGCCCCCACGAAGAGAAGGGAGTTTTCTTCCCTTGCAGTATCACCAATCGTAGAGATGTCAATACCTATCGGATGGGGAAGAACGGTCACCGGAAGCATAGGGTTCAATCCAAGAAGGGTCTTACGATCTTGTTCAGAGGCCACGAGGATGCGATCAAACTTCCTACAGATATGATGCTCCACACTGCCAATGGCCCGCCAGTAAAGGTAGGTTGTGAATCGTTTAAGTATACCTGTTGTCAATGCAAATTTACGCTGAAAGGGTTTGCTTAACTCGTCATGGGCGACCAGAATTCGTGGTATAGAGGTATGTGCATTGATGCCGAGGCCGGTTTCGATATATTCAACATGTAAGAGATCAAAATCTTCTTTTCGCAGGAGCCGATTTGCCATCCGGCCAAGACGAATGTAAGATGCTGCAATTTTTATGCTCTGTAACGGGCCAGCAGACGGGCGATTGAATACCGAAGATATTAGTCTTATATGTCCTATAAGACCTATTTGGTTCGCCTTCAGCATTTCCACCTCTTTTTCTTCTAAACGACAGAGAAGGGTGATTTCATGATGCCTGGCTAATTGGGATAACCAGCGGTAGATGGTTTGCCCGCCTGCATGGGGCGCCTCTGGATGGGGAAGGAAAGGACTGACCCAGAGTATCTTCAAACAAGCCTCCGAATGGCATTCAGCGCATCTTCCGCGGTAATCCGTTCCATGCAGGACGGTCTAACATTGCAGCGCGGCAAGTAACAGCAGATACAGTCCATTTCCGGGACAATCTTGATTCCCCGGTTATAGAGGTCAATCTCGCTGCTGGAAGTAGGTCCAAATAAGGCTACTACCCTTTTTTTCAGGGCAATCGCCATGTGTAAGGCCATGGTATCACCGGTAAGAAGGATATCACAGATATCAAGCAGTGAGATAAACTCTCGCAGAGAATTTTCGCAGCCTGTATCAATGGCAATGTGGTGATACTTATTCATCAGATATGCGCTCCTCTCCCTTTCTTCCGTCCCGCCGTATAAGAGTATTTTGGCTTTCGGAAGGTCTTTATGAATCATCCCGATAAGCCGGGAAAACCCTTCAATAGTCCATTTTTTGTGCTCCCACCTCCCGCCGGCGCCGATATTAAGACCGATCTTTAATTCATTTTCTTTAATTCCCTTTTTATTGGCAAACCCTTTTGCAAATTTCTTTTCATCATCACTTAGTTTAAGCACTATCTCATGTTGAGAATGTGTTAATCCTATCATATCCAGTATTATTTGCTGATAGGTAAGGGTGTTGGCCTTCTTTACATCATCGAATAAGCCCATCTCGAACCATTTCTGGGCCTCTTTATTGAATGGATAAACAAAACCTCTCTTATGAAAGCCGAAACCAATCTTTTTAATACCACGAGCAACTTCTGCAAGCCTTGCGCTTTTTGGCGCAGCATCCGGATTTATAATCAGGTCGTAATCTTCAGACTGTATCTGTAAAAAAGACTGTGCGGAATAATCTATTACAGTATCCGCCATGTCATTATTTTTGAAAAGCGGAAGGGATTCCTGCCTTGTGAGCCATGTGATGTGTGAGTGAGGGTATTTTTCCTTTAAGCCATGCAAGATACAGGTGGTTCTAAGAACATCACCCACTGCATCCAGCTTGATAATGAGTATCTTAAATTCTATCTTATCGTAATACCCGCACTTCTCACAATGAACCCCAAACTCCTTATGGGGCTTGCAGGGGATATCTCCACGAAAATGTCGGCAGTCCTTATTTATAAGCATACCTTTAAGAGAGCTTGCTATAAGCTGTCCTGAATACCGGAAGATTCTTGAATAATCCAACAAACACCTTAATCACTTTATAGGATACCTTTGACAGGAAACGAGTAAAAGAAGACGGCTGCGAGGTGGTCACAAAATATCTATCCTGAGCCATATGTTTTATCCGCGCCAACAAAAAACCAAACCATACCATTGCAACCAATCTCTTAACCCTCATGCTTGTTTTTAAATGTAATACATGCTCAGAAAGATATTTTGTTCGTGAATAATAGAAGGCTTCCATCTGGTCGGCAAGAAACATCAAATCTTCTGGAGGAACAGACGATATGGATATGGGGAGGCCGCCGAAATATCTGTAGCTATTGAACCTTTTCCAATTGTATTTAATGTCTTCTGGCACATACTGATATATAGGGCTGCCGGGAAGAGGAGAGCATACAAAAACCGGAGCAAAGGTGGGATTCACCTCACACATAAGGTTGTAAGTATCTCTTATAGTATCAACTGTATCCAGCCTGTGGTTTATCATATTAAAGGCATAGGTTAGAAGCCCTGCCTTCTTTGCCATGGCAAAGGTATTTTTTATCTCTTCATTGGTCATCTTCCGGTTTATATCCTCTCTTACCCGTTCGTTTCCC
>JACQEJ010000040.1 GCA_016200645.1 Deltaproteobacteria bacterium
TCAACGATTATGGATTTTCCCGCGCCGGTTTCACCGGTAAGGACATTCAACCCTTTGCCAAACGATACTTGCAGATTGTCAATGATGGCAAAGTCTTTTATGTTTAATTCTAACAGCATGGGCATTTCAGGCTATGGGCAAGAAACGGGCTATAGGCGATAGGCTATAGGCGATAAAAACCCATAGCCCATAGCCCATTGCCTGTCTTTCGCCTATTGCCTGTCTTCTACTTTCCTCCCCACATAAGTCTTTCCCTCAATATATCAAAATAGCTCTTGCCCGGACATTTTACAAGATACATGCTTGCCTCCGCACGCTTTGCCTCCACAACATCCCCGCCTTTGACAGGAAGGTCAACCTGTCCGTCCAGCGTCAAAAGCACATTGCCCTGCTCGGCCTTGAGCAGTATCTCCACGGTCATCCAGTCGGGTATAACAACAGGCCGGTTGGTCAGGGTAAACGGACATATCGGCGCCACAATGATGGAGTGGATGGTTGGATACAGGATAGGCCCCCCTGCCGACAGGGAATATCCGGTTGAGCCGGTCGGCGTAGAAACAATAATGCCGTCCGCCCTGTATGTTGTAACATATTCTTTATTGATACGGACCTCAACGCTTATAAGCCTTGCCAGCTGCCCCTTTATGACCACATCATTCAGGACAGTATATTTTAACGCCTTTCCGCCGTCCCTGTGGATCTGGACGGAAAGCATCATCCTTTCCTCTGTCTCAAAATCACCCTTTATAACCTTCTCAAGAACAGGATAAAGCTCTTTCATTGTAATAGCAGTAAGAAAACCAAGTCCGCCGAGGTTTACTCCAAGGATTGGGATTTTTTTATTGCCGATCAATCTGGCTGTGTAAAGCATTGTCCCGTCTCCGCCTAACACCACCATAAGTTCTACAAGCCCCGGAAGCTCATTTCTGGAATAACTTTTTGAGTAATTCAGCTTGCCGCCTAATTCCGTGTCAATATATACCTCCATGCCTTGCAGAGTAAGCCATTTAATAACATCCTGGCTTACCCTCACAGCCTCCGGTTTGTTAAGCCTTGCAATAACGCCTATCCTTTTCATGTCTCCTCCGGGGTATTCAGCAATTTCTTCACGCCTGCCTCTCACGGTTTGCTTTTTAAAATCTAATCTAAATGATGATGGGCTGTCAAGACTTATATCAATAGACTTATATCAACAACCCACAATCCCTTTGCAACAGAGATTATTTTATGTTAATTTTATCCCGTTAGAAAGCCATGCCAATCTGTTGTTGCATGATGCTGTAGCTCAAACCTTTAGGTTTGACTCTCAAGGCTAAAGCCTTGAGCTACTGCGGAGGGTTCTGAAAATGTCAGGTCATTCAAGATGGGCTAATATCAAGCACAAAAAGGCAAAGAGCGACGCCAAGCGGGGAAAGGTCTTTACCAAGCTCATCAAAGAGATTATTGTAGCGGCAAAGATGGGCGGCGGAGACCCGGGAGGCAACCCCCGTCTCAGGACTGCCATAGACAAGGCAAAGGCCGGCAATGTGCCGTCTGACAATATAGAGAGGGCGGTTAAAAAAGGCGCCGGTGAATTGGAGGGCGTCCATTACGAAGAATTCTTTTATGAAGGTTACGGCCCTGCCGGTGTTGCTGTGCTCGTTGCCGTGGCGACAGATAATAGAAACAGAACCGCAGGAGAGGTGCGGAGCGTGTTTACCAAAGGCGGCGGCAGATTTGGCGAGAGCGGTTCGGTTGCATGGATGTTTGAAAAAAAGGGGATGTTTACATTTGATATTGGCTCTGTAACTGAGGATAAGCTCATGGAGATTGCCATAGATGCCGGCGCAGAAGATGTGATAACAAATAACGAAGATAAGGTGTTTGAGGTTTACACAGCGGCAGCGGATTTCCATAAGGTGAAAGAAATATTTGACGCAAAGGGCCTCAAATATACGCTTGCTGAAATAAACATGATACCAAAAAACACCGTAAGGGTAGAAGGCAAGGATGCTCAGCATGTCCTGAGACTTTTGGAAGAACTGGAAGAATTGGACGATGTTCAGAATGTTTACGCAAACTTTGATATACCGCAGGAAGAGATGGAGAAAGTAGCTTAACGATAATCCTGAACATTCGTCGAAGCTTCTCAAAGGCGATTACATAGAAATCTTATCAGGCATGGGAAAACAGTGTTGATATGATTTTTGCCGATCCTCCTTAATTTCTTTCCAAGGGCGAGATTACCTGTCATGCGGGGAAGATGGATTCTGTGAATAAAGGCTCCTGGGATAAATCCAGCGGAATGAAAAGGGATTTGTTATGAAAATTAGCAAAACTGCCGAAGAACTTTTGGAATTAGAAGAAACAAGAGAATTACTGGACAACTATGGAGATGCTTACTTAATAGAAAAGAAGAAGAAAAAAGATTTGGCAAAAACTTGTAATTACAAAAAGGGAGTATTTTACCATGCAACAGGTGGATTGGGTGAAAGCGGATTGGGAAAGGCGCTTTATTTAGGTAAAGATAGAAGAGCGTTAAATAATTTTTACAACCTTGATGGAACTGAAGGTTGTATAGAGGTGTATGTTGGGGATCCTCTTTTTATTGATTTAGTTTTATATGATCAATTTGATAAATTTGAATGTGTCGCTAAAGAAAAGTATCCCAATGAAAAATATAATGCCCATTTACGATTACTTGCTCTTGTGTTGGGATACGATGGGATCAGATATTATGATCCCATAGCAACAGGCGAGGAGTTTGTTTTGTATAATACTGATAAAGTTGTTCTGCAAAAAACTAAAAATAAGAAAAAATAAAAAATCATGATAAAACCGACAAACAATAGAAAAAAGATAAAAACCACCGGCTTGCTTAATAAGTCAATTGATTATAGTCTTCAAGAAAATTCGGGTGAATTTTATATATCCGAAGCAACCGCCTCTTATGGCAATAACGATAAAAAATCCTTCACTGTTTACTATGACAATCCTGAACATTCTGTGAGACTTCTCAAAGGCGATTGCATCAAGATATTGAATCAGGCAAGGGAAAACAGCGTCGACATGATCTTTGCAGATCCTCCCTACTTTCTTTCTAACGGAGGAATTACCTGCCATGCCGGAAAGATGGTTTCAGTCAACAAGGGCAAATGGGATAAGTCTAAGGGTGTTATAGAAAATCACAAGTTTATCCTTGAGTGGCTCAAGGCTTGCCAGAGGGTTTTAAAGCCTAACGGCACGATTTGGGTTTCCGGCACAACACACATTATCTATTCCATTGGTTTTGCAATGCAGGAACTTGGCTATAAGATACTTAACGATATTGTCTGGTATAAGCGCAACGCCCCGCCCAATCTTTCTTGCAGATATTTTACTCACTCCACAGAAATAGTTTTATGGGCGGCAAAAAATAAAGACAGCAAACATTATTTTAATTATCCATTGATGAGAGAAATGAATCAAGGCAAGCAAATGCGGAATGTTTGGGAAATTTCTGCGCCACAGTCAGAAGAAAAAAAATTCGGCAAACACCCTACTCAAAAACCTGTTGATCTTTTAACCAGACTAATGCTTGCTTCTACAAAAGAGGGAGACTTGGTTTTAGACCCTTTTTGTGGAAGTTCAACAACAGGGGTTGCGACGATTTTACTGAATAGAAAATATGTGGGAATAGATATGGAGGATGGGTATTTGAAACTTTCAGTAAAGAGGCTGAAAGAAGCCCTAGCCAAGAAAACTACAAAACTATTTAAAGAAAGGACTGTCACGAAGTCTCAAACAATTCACACTGATGTCCATCAAATAGCATAAGGCACGCTATGAAAAGAAATGAAGCTATCAAAAAACTTGAAGAACTTGAAAGTAAGGATTTAAGAAGCTTGGCAGACCGCTACAATGTGACTGTTTGGAAAGATGCCAAACTTAATAAAGGTTGGGCGGGCCATGTCATTGAACGTTACCTTGGGCTTCCATTGAATTCTGCACAATCCCCAAATTTCGGATCATGGGAACTGAAGATTGTTCCGCTGAAACGCCTCAAATCTGGTAAAGTCGTAGTAAAAGAAACTATGGCTATCACTATGATTGACCCTGTTAATGTTTTACAGCGAAAGTTTGAAGATAGCCATCTTCTAACAAAACTCAAGAAAATTGTTGTTTGTGCCCGCATGTTTGAATCAAAAGGAGAAAAATCCTCACTCTTTATCAGAGTAAGCACCTTTGACCTCGACAATCCAAATATCTACAACCAAGTAAAGGCTGATTATAACTGCGTCAGAGAAACTATAAGAACAAAGGGTTTTGAAGCTTTAACTGGCAAAATGGGCATCCTTGTCCAACCACGAACAAAAGGTGCAGGACACGGCACAACTAGCAGAGCTTTTTATGCAAGAAAGATATTTGTATCGCATATGCTTGGCTTATCAGAACAGACAAACTAAAGATATGCGATGGTAGGGGCTGGTAAACATTATCAAAGGGAGGTATCTTTTTGAGGGTTCTCGGCATTGATCCCGGTTCTTATATTACAGGTTACGGCATAGTTGACAGCGGCAAGGGCAAATTATTTCATGTCTCTGACGGCAGCATTGTGACAGGCTCAAAAAAACTTCTTGCGTCGAGACTGCATTCAATCTTTGATAACATTCAAAATATTGTTAAAGAATTTAAACCGGACAACGTTGTTATTGAAGAGATATTTTACGCAAAGAATGCCAGAAGCGCCATTATGCTCGGTCATGCGAGGGGCGTTGCAATACTATGCGCTGCGCAGCATAATCTGCCTGTGTTTGAATATAGCCCGATGAAGATTAAGCAAGCGGTTGTCGGCTACGGCAATGCTACCAAGGAACAGGTGCAGAAGATGGTGAAGGCCCTCTTAAAATTAGACGCTGTTCCCAGACCGGACGCCTCCGACGCCCTGGCAGCGGCGATATGCCACATACACCATACTACAGTCTACAAGCCTACAAGTGGTTAGACTAAAAGTTTTAAAACTTATAGGCTGTTAGACTTTTAGACTGTTTTAATATGATAGCCCATGTAAAAGGTAAAATAATCCATAAATCTCCCGAATCCGTCATCGTTGATGTGGGAGGCGTCGGCTATGAGGTTCACATACCTCTTTCAACTTTTTATAAACTGCCTGAAACGGAAGAATATGTAAGCCTCAATACCTATACCCACATCAGGGAAGATGCCATGCAGTTGTATGGCTTTTTTACCCAGAGAGAGAAAGAGATATTTCAATTGCTCATAGCCGTTTCAGGGGTAGGGCCGAAACTTGCAAGAAACATCCTTTCAGGCATACCGGCGGACGACCTTGTTACAGCCGTGTCATCTAATGATATAGCAAGACTAAAGGCCGTGCCTGGCATCGGCGGGAAAACAGCGGAACGATTGGTTCTTGAACTGAGAGATAAAATAAGCAGACAGGAGACAGGAGTCAGGGGTCAGGAGTTTAAAGGCAAAGATGACGGCGTCTGCAGGGATGTTTTTTCAGCCCTTGTAAACCTCGGCTATAAAGGCCCTATGGCAGACAAGGCTATAGAAAAGGTCAGGAAGACTAACGCAGATGCCGGTTTTGAGGTTATGCTGAAAGAAACTTTAAAGGTTTTGGCTCATGGATGAAAGAGATATTACGCCGATTGTATTGGAAGATGAAAAGACCTTTGATGCGACACTGAGGCCTAAATTTTTAAGCGACTATGTAGGTCAGACTGCCGCAAAGGAAAACCTTAAGGTCTTTATTGACGCCGCAAAAGGAAGGAGCGAGGCGCTTGACCACGTGCTTTTCTACGGCCCGCCTGGGCTCGGCAAAACAACCCTTGCCTATATCATATCCAATGAGCTGAATGTAAATATAAAAACCACGTCAGGCCCTGTGATAGAAAGGCCGGGCGACCTCGCCGCCATACTTACAAACCTTGAAGAGCATGATGTGCTTTTCATTGATGAAATCCACAGACTATCCAGTGTTGTGGAAGAAATCCTCTATCCTGCGATGGAGGATTATCACATAGATATCATCATAGGCCAGGGGCCTTCAGCCAGAAGCGTTAAATTAGACATACCCAAATTCACGCTCATCGGCGCAACAACGAGGGCAGGGCTTTTGACGTCTCCGCTCCGGGACAGGTTTGGCATTATCTCAAGGCTGGATTTCTATTCTCCCGACGAACTGAAAACCATTGTCAAAAGGTCGGCAGGCATTCTGAATATTGAAATAGATAATGGCGGCGCGCTTGAGATTGCCGGACGCTCAAGGGGCACGCCCAGGATAGCCAACAGGCTTCTTAAGCGCGTGCGGGATTTTGCGCAGGTAAAGGCAGACGGCGTTATAACAAAGGATGTGGCCGACGGGGCGTTGAAGATGCTTGAGATAGATAAGAAGGGCTTTGACAAAATGGACAGGCAGATACTTTCAGCTATCATTGATAAGTATGGCGGAGGCCCTGTGGGCATAGAATCCCTTGCAGCAGGCCTTCACGAGGAAAAGGATGCGCTTGAGGATGTGTATGAGCCGTATCTCATACAAGAAGGTTTTATCCAGAGGACGCCCAGAGGGAGAATCGCAACCAAAGCGGCTTATGAGCATCTGGGAAGGATTTATAAAGACGGACAGACGCAAGAGAGATTGTTTTAATGAAGCTCCTCGTCCACATCTGCTGCGGCCCGTGTGCCATATATCCGCTCAAAAAAATAGTTGACGGGAGAATGGATGTCTGGGGATTTTTCTTTAATCCGAATATCCATCCTTACACAGAATATCAAAAAAGACTTGAGGCAGTAAAAATCCTTGCGGAAAAAATGGATGTTAAGATGCTCTACAGAGATGAATATAACCTTGAGGAGTTCCTGAAACACACAATCAGCAATATTGACGCGCGATGCGGCTACTGCTATTCATCAAGGCTTGAGGCAACAGCGCAGGCTGCAAAGGAAAATAGGTTTGACTATTTTTCATCTTCGCTTCTTTACAGCAAATATCAGTACCACGATGAGATAAAAAAGATTGGATTGGGTCTGGCGGATAAATACGGTGTGGCATTTTATTACGAGGACTTTCGTATTGGTTGGAAACAAGGCATTAAAGATTCAAAAGATATGGGGCTTTACAGGCAGCAATATTGCGGGTGTATATGGAGCGAAAAGGAGAGGTATTTGGGCAGTTCACGCTGAAAAGTGCCGCGGGTTCAAGTTTGCAACTTGAACCCGCGGGGGACAAAGCCAAAGGATATTGGAGACAAAACCAGAGGCGTGGTAATTGTGGAAAAAGGCGGGGATAAAAAAGAGCCTTATTAAAAGTTACAAGTTGTAAGTTAAAGGTTGAACTTTAATCTTAAATCTTGAATCTTGCAACGCCCCCTTTGCTAAGGGGGAGACAATCTTATGCGAAATATAGCGGTAGAAATCCTTAAAAATAAACCAGTGGCAGAGCAGGATGTTGAGATTGTTGAGAGAAAAGGCGTGGGCCATCCTGATTATATCTGCGATGCAGTGATGGAGAGCATCTCTGTTGCATTGAGTCAGGAATATATGAGAAGGTTCGGTGATATCCTGCATCACAATATTGACAAAGGGCTTCTGGTTGCCGGGCAGGTGGAAAGGAAGTTTGGCGGCGGCAGGGTGATAAAGCCGATAGAGCTTATCATCGGAGATAGGGCGACATTCAAGGTCGGCAATAAGCAGATTGATGTGGAAGGCATCGCAATTGAAACTGCCAAAAAGTGGTTTCAGAACAATTTGCGATTTGTTGATGCAGAGAGGCATGTAAAATACCGGGTGGTGCTGGCTCAAGGCTCAGAGGAACTTACGGATATTTTCAGAAGAAAAGGGAAGCTCAAAGGCGCCAATGACACATCCGCTGCTGTCGGGTATGCGCCGTTCACGCCGACGGAGAAAGCTGTGTATGATGCTGAACGATTCTTAAATTCAGAGAACGTGAAAGAAGATTTTCCTGAAACAGGCGAGGATGTGAAGATTATGGGGCTTCGCAGGGGCAGGTCTCTGGATTTGACAATTGCCATGCCTTTGATTTCAAGATATGTTAAAGATGTAAGCGATTATTTTAAAAAGAAAGACAGGATTAAAGAAACGACGAAGAACTTTGTCAGAGAAAGATTCGGAAGAGAGTTTGAAGAAATCAATATCCACTACAATACCCTTGATAAAAAATCGCAGGGTCTCGGCGGCGTCTATCTGTCGCTGCTTGGCACATCCGCCGAGGATGCTGATTCAGGGCAGGTTGGAAGAGGCAATAGGGTGAACGGCGTTATATCGCTCAACAGGCCGATGGGAACAGAGGCTGCTGCCGGCAAAAATCCGGTGAGCCATGTGGGAAAGATTTATAATATCCTTGCGCACAAGCTGGCAAAGGATATATATGATAATATTGAAGGTATAAAAGAGGTTTATGTTTGGCTTGTAAGCGAAATCGGCGCAAGGATTGACAAACCCCATCTTGCGTCTGCGCAAGTTGTTTTAAAAAAGGGTGTGGATAAAAAAACGGTCAGTAAAAAAACAGAGGGCATCATAGAAAATGGGCTTTCCAATATCGGCAAGTTTTGCGCGGAGTTGGCTGAGGGGAAATATCCGGTGTGCTAAAAAAAGAAGATGAGGAGGATGCTATGACCGCAACGAAAAAGGCACGACAGGAAAAGTTAAAAAAGGCGCTCATGGATAAAAAGCGGAAGATGTGGAACGAGTTGAGGGATGAGATTTTCAATAAGCTCGGCAAGGAATATAATAAGCAGTTTGATAGCCCGCAGGATTTGGAAGATCAGTCGCTCATTGACCTGATTGAGGATACAGGCCTTGCCGTTGCTGATATGCGGCGCGAAGAGCTTACAAAAATGGACGAGGCAATAACAAAGCTTGAAGACGGAACCTACGGCGTATGTGAAGACTGCGAATCTGAGATAGATGAGGAGAGGCTAAAAGCGGTGCCGTTAACAACTTGCTGCGTAAATTGCCAAAGCAAGAAAGAGGGGAAAAAGCCAACGTTGTAATGCCCCAGCCTTCCTATATCAAACTCTACGAAACAGGCGAACTCCAGAAAAGGATAGACGCCTTGAATGCAATACTTGAAGGCTGCCATTTGTGTCCGAGAAATTGCAGAGTTAATCGCCTCAAAGGAGAGAAGGGCGTTTGCAGGGTGGGTAGCCTGCCCATGGTCTCGAGTTTTCATGCCCACTTTGGAGAGGAAAAGCCTCTTGTCGGCTATTACGGCGGCGGCACGATATTTTTAACATACTGCAACCTCAAATGCCTGTTTTGCCAAAACTATGATATAAGCCATCTCGGCGA
>JACQEJ010000054.1 GCA_016200645.1 Deltaproteobacteria bacterium
CTGCAATGATTGATGTGTGCGGCATCGCAGATGGAGGAGTTTCAATATCCGATGCAATGAAGGCGGATTTGATATTCATTATCGGATCTTCCGTATCGGATGAAAATCCAATAACAGATTATTTAATCAGGACTGCGGCTGCGGACAAACGAAAAACGCTTATACTGGCCTACCCAAGAAGGATAAAGCTGGATAGTTCCGCAGCTATTTCACTAAAATACAGGCCCGGCAGCGAGGGGATTGTTATTTCAGGCATTGCTGCCGCTGTAGAAAAAGAATGGGTCAAGGGTCAAGGGTCAAGGGTCAATTTGACAGATACGGGTGTTTCCGAAGCAGATATTTTAGCAGTTGCTGAAAGAATCAAAAAGGCCTCAAATATATCTGTGCTTGTTGGAACGGATGTTTTGAGATTGGCACATGGAAAGGATACGCTTTTAAATATTGCTGAGATGGCGAAGATAGTGAAAAATGCCGGTAAGAATATAAAGATTATGCCGCTCTTTGACAGGTGCAACCAGCGGGGCGCATGGGATATGGGTGTACATCCATCGTTTTTACCGGGTTATAAAAGAACTCCCCCCACCCTCCCCTCCCCCGCAGGTGGGGAGGAAAAAGGGGAGGGCATGGATTGCGGAAAAATATTAGAGGCATCTGCAAAAGGGGAGATGGATGCGATTTATATACTTGGCGAAGATGTGGTTTCCATGTATCCTGACGCAAGGTTTGCAAAGGAGGCTCTGTCAAAGGCAGGGTTTATCGTGGTTCAGGATATATTTTTGACTGAGACCGCAAAGATGGCGGATGTTGTGCTGCCCGGCGCAAGTTATGCGGAAAAAGATGGCACATTTACAAACCACGAGGGCAGGGTTCAGAGGCTAAGAAAGGCGCTCCAACCCTTCAAAGGCGCGAGAGAGGATTTGAGCATACTGTGCAGCATTGGCGGATTTAGATATAAGTCTGCGCAGGATGTGTTTGAGGAGATAAAAAAAGAAGCGCAAGGCTACAGAGATATATCCTTTGACAGTTTAAACAATACAGGGGCGTTGGTAAAGGGGCATGGGGCAGAAGTTCAAAGTTCAAAGTTCAAAGTTCAAAGTTCAAAGACAGTAGAAACAGAAGACAAGGAATTTCCATTTCAGTTGATAACCGGCAACCACCTTTTTCATTCAGGGAGATTGTCACAAAAGGCTGATGTATTGAAACAGTTGCTGCCGGAGCCATTCGTTGAAATAAGCGGTGAAGATGCGATGTCTCTTGGTGTGAACGACGGCGATATGGTTACTGTCAAGGGGCGGCATCATGCCACGAGATTAAAGGCCAGGGTAAAGCACGGCTCAGTGAAAGGCGCAGCCTTTATTGCGGAAAATTTTGAAGATATCCCTGTGAATTTATTTTTCAAAAAAGGCGAAGGAATGCCGAGAGTGAAGATAATAAAAAGCTGATAGCTCATAGCTCATGGCAAAAACTATCAGCTATCAGCCATGAGCTATGAGCTAAACAAGGAGGTGCATTATGACAGATCCAAAGATTTTAAGGGATATAGCTTTTTTTTCAGACCTTACTGACGAAGAACTGAATGCCATATCAAAGATTGTAAAAAAGAAAAACTATAAAACAGGCGAAGCTGTTTTTAAAGAAAATGAAGACGGCACTTCCATGTATGTTATAAGAAAAGGCGAGGTAAAGGCATGCAAGGCCGCGCCGGACGGCGAACTCATGACACTTACCCTTATGAAAGACGGAGACATATTCGGCGAGATGAGTTTCCTTGACGAAAGGCCGCGTTCTGCCACCATAGTGTCTGTATCACATACTGAGGTTTACTCTATTGAAAAGAATGATTTTGAAAAACTTATAGATGCGTATCCGAGGATGGTTTATAAGATACTTAAGAATATCGTATTTACTGTTCACACCATTGTTCGCGGTATGAATACCCGTTATATTGAGATGGTGAATTATATGTGGGGGAGAAAGAGATAGCTCATGGTTGATAGCTGATAGCTCATAGTAAAAACTATGAGCCATGAGCCATGAGCTAATAACTATGGACATCAACACACTCATAGAAGTCGCCTTGATAATAGTCAAGGTTATATTTGTGAGCCTTACCCTCTTTGCCCTGCCGATCCCTCTGACATGGATGGAGCGAAAGGTGGCAGGCCATATTCAGCTGCGGCTTGGACCGTTCAGGGTTGGTCCGCATGGCATTTTACAGCCTGTGGCAGACATGATTAAACTCATGTTCAAGGAAGACATCGTCCCTGATAAGGCTGACAGACGGCTTTTTTGGCTCGCTCCTCTGTTGGCGATGGTTCCTGCATTTGCCGTTTACGCGGCCATACCCTTTGGTGATACGGTAAAGATTCCGTTTGTCGATAAAGAAATTACCCTCTATATCTCCGACATGAATGTTGGGATACTATATATTTTGGCTATAAGCGGCATGAGCGTTTACGGCTTAATACTCGGCGGCTGGGCATCCAACAGCAAGTATGCCGCTATGGGAGGCATAAGGTCATCTGCGCAGATGATAAGCTACGAGATAGCCCTGAGCTTTGCGTGCGTCGCGGTGGTTATGATTGCAAATTCCCTGAGCCTCCTTGATATTGTGAATGCGCAGAAAGAATTGCACTGGAATATTATATATCAGCCGCTTGGATTTATAATCTTCTTAATCGCAGCACTGGCAGAAATCAACAGGATACCCTTTGACCTCCCTGAGGACGAAGGGACGCTGGCGGCAGGCTATCATGTGGAATACAGCGCAATGAAGTTCTCCTTTTTCATGCTCGCAGAGTATGTGGCTATGGTGACAGTATCTGTATTGGCTGTAATACTTTTCTTCGGCGGCTGGAATGCGCCGCTATTTTTGCCTGAGATACCGATTTTCTGGTTTGTTGCCAAGGTGGCATTCTTTATTTATTTTTTTATGTGGATACGGTTTACTTTGCCGAGGTATCGTTACGACCAGCTTATGACAATCGGCTGGAAGATTTTATTGCCTCTTTCTTTATTAAATATATTGGTTACAGGATTATTTTTGTTGTAGTTGCCGATTTATCGGCGTTTGTAACTCAAACCTTCAGGTTTGAGTTTTTCAAGGCTAAAGCCTTGAGTTACAAAATGCGCCAACGGGGCGCCCAACCGAAGGTTGGGTCGGGCAAACTACATACAGAATGCAAAACATGGCAAACATTTTTAAAAAGGTATTTTTTGTAGATTTCCTTAAGGGCCTTTCCCTGACCCTTAGGTATGAGGTGTCAAAGAGCATTACCATGCGCTATCCTGATGAGGAGAAATGGCTGCCTTATCAGAGATTCAGGGGGTTGCATACATTGAACAGGGATTCGCAGGGAAGGGAACTCTGCGTTGCGTGTGAACTTTGCGCCAAGACATGCCCCACAAAGTGCATCACGGTTGTACCAATGGAGGATGACAAAGGTATAGGTATTAGTGACAGGATTGCAAAGGTATATGAAATAAACCTTGTCCGGTGCATGTTCTGCGGCCTGTGCGAAGACGCCTGCCCTACAACAGCAATCAGGATGGGAAGGGATTATGAGCTTGCGTGTTTTTCTCTTGATTGCGCTAAGGCTGAGAAGAAAAGACTGCTTGCCCCAAAAGAAATCCCTCAGGAGCTTGACGGCGGCTATGTTATAAAGGCAAGGTTTGAGCGGACTAAAGAAGGCCTCAAGGTCAGACCGGATTTGTCAAAAAAGAAGAGATGGTGGTAAGTAAAGACAGGTGATAGGCAATAGGCGATAGTCAATGGAAAGCAACAAAACCAATAGCCTATAGCCCATCACCAATAGCCCGTATTTATGGAAAAAATATTTTTTCTCATATTTGCAATTATGGCAATTGCGTCTGCAATAGGGGTTGTCTCGCTGAGAAATCCGGTGCACAGCGCCATTTCTCTTATGGCCTGTTTTTTTCAGGTAGCGGCCATATTTGTTCTGCTGCGCTCGCCGTTTCTGGCCGCGGTTCAGGTCTTTTTGTATGTGGGCGCGGTTATGGTTCTCTTCCTCTTCGTTATTATGATGCTGGATATACGCAAGGCAACAATAAGCAGATTTGTGCCAGGCGGTCTATTCTGGATTGTAGTCATCCTGATAGCGCTTGTATATGAGATATTGGCTGTGATTTCAAAAAGTAATCTCTTGGCGCGGAGAGTGGCTGCGGTGCGTCTTGATGGAACCGTTGCGGAGATAGGCAAGACCCTGTTTACGGAATATCTTCTCCCGTTTGAAGTTGTTTCAGTAATACTGCTTGTGGCGCTGATTGGCGCGATAGTTATGGGAAAAAAGGAAATAAAATAATGATTCCTCTGTCGTGGTATATAATGTTGAGCGCTGCCCTCTTTATCATTGGAATGGCAGGGGTGCTTACAAGACGGAATATCCTTATAATTCTTATGTCCATTGAGTTGATATTGAATTCCGCAAATATCAATCTTGTGGCCTTTTCTTATTTTTTGCAGGACTTGAGAGGCCAGGTATTTGCAATATTTGTCATGACCATCGCCGCTGCAGAGGCGGCGGTTGCTCTGGGGATACTTGTCGCCCTTTTTAGAAACAGGGCAGTTGTTAATGCGGATGAGATAACAACGATGAAAGGATAGGGATAGCTGATAGCTCATAGCTGAATGTCAGAGACGCGGTTTCATTTATTGCGGCCATTATAAAATTTTCCATTGTGGCGTCCATGGCCCCGACCATCCTCTCCGGCGGCGCCATTGAGTTGAATCTCTTCACCATCCTTCCGGGCATTGATTTCAAGTTCCGCGTGGATGCCCTGGGCATGGTGTTCGCCACCATATCATCACTGCTCTGGATATTCGCCTCGGTATACTCCGTGGGCTACATGCGGAGCAGCGGTGAAAAGAGCCAGACAAGATTTTTTGCATGTTTCGCTGTGAGTCTTTCCGCGGCAGTTGGCGGCGCTTTTTCCGCAAACCTTTTTACCTTGATAATATTTTACGAGGCGTTGAGTCTTGTTACATATCCCCTTGTTTATCATAAAGAGACTGAAGAGTCATGGGAGGGGAGCAAGAAATATGTTGTTTATCTGGTCGGCGCTTCAAAGACACTTCTGCTTATAGGAATTGCGGCAACATATTATATTGCAG
>JACQEJ010000057.1 GCA_016200645.1 Deltaproteobacteria bacterium
CAGAAAATTGGCTCAATCGGTCAAAGGCCATGCCGCTATCCTCGGCACAAAAATAAAAACTACCCGTGACCTCGCTGCATTTGCCAATGGTGTTGCCATCCGCTATCTGGATTTCAATGATACATATCTTTCAAAAGAACCTGCCCATCCAAGCGACAATATATCTGCCTGCCTCTCTGTTGCAGAGGCATTTAATAAAAGCGGAAAGGATTTGATTACAGCGATTGCCCTTGCCTATGAGGTTCAGTGCAGACTCTGTGATGCGGCATCTTTACGGGCGCGGGGCTGGGATCATGTTGCCTACGGCGCATTCTCTGCCACTCTTGCGGCAGCCAAACTTATGGATTTAAGCATTGAAAAGACAATCCATGCGCTGGGGTTGGCGGGTGTGGCGAATATTGCCTTACGGCAGACAAGGGTGGGAGAGCTTTCCATGTGGAAGGGGTGCGCCTTTGCCAATGCAGCAAGAAACGCAGTATTTGCAGCAAATCTGGCACGGCTTGGCATGACAGGGCCTGCGCCGATATTTGAAGGTGAAAAGGGATTTATGAAACTGGTCTCAGGGCCTTTTGAGCTTGAAAGGCTTGGCGGAAAGAAAAGGCTGTTCAAGATTCCGGATACCTATATCAAATTCTATCCCGCGGAATATCACAGCCAGAGCGCTATTGAAGCGGTTTTACATCTGCGCAAAGAAATTGCAGGGCAGGGCTTTAGCCCAGCAGACGATATCAAATCTATTGAAATAAAAACCTTTGACGCAGCTTATGAAATAATAGGTTCAGGGCGTGAAAAATGGAACCCCAAAAATAGGGAAACAGCAGACCACAGCCTTCCTTACTGTGCGGCTGTTGCATTGGCGGATGGGGAGGTTGGTTTAACCCAGTTTTCAGAAAAGAGATTAAAGGATAAAAAACTTCATGGCCTGATTCAGAAAGTCAGGGTAGTAAATGACGAGGCATTGAGCAGACAGTATCCGAAGGCGATGCCAAGCCTTATCACGATTGTCGATAAAGACGGCAGGCAATTTTCAAAAAAGGTTGAATATCCCAAAGGTCATCCCAAAAACCCAATGACAGATAAAGAGGTGGAAGAAAAGTTCAAGAGATTGGCGGAGAAGAATATGCCGGCAAAGGATATGAATAGATTGTTCAATATGTTGTGGAAGCTGGAGGATGTGAAGGATTTAAGGAAAATCTTATTCTGGGAGCTTTAATTCCTGATCCCTATTTTCTGATTCTTTGCCAATCTCCTTTGATAGAATTGGACAGCCTTATTATGTTCCCTGAGGCTCTTGGAAAAATAGTGAGTGCCGTCATTTTTTGAGACAAAGAATATATAGGGAGCGCTGGAAGGGGCGATGGCGGCTTCGAGACTTGCCCTTCCCGGATTTGCAATAGGCCCCGGCGGAAGCCCGTAAATCTGGTAGGTATTGTAAGGTGTTCGGGTTAAAAGATCTTTTCTTGTAAGATTCCCATTAAAGCCGTTTATCCCATAAATAACAGTTGGGTCGCTCTCAAGTCTCATCCCGATTTTTAATCTGTTGTGGAAGACTGCGGATATGAGAGGTCTTTCCATGCCGGCGCCTGTCTCTTTTTCTATAATGGATGCCAGTGTGACAATCTGCCTTTTTGACATCCTTAATCCGGATGGCTTCTGAGAGATAATTTCACTATATACCCTGTCAAACCTCTGCACCATTTTTTTAATAATCTCTTCGACAGTCATCCCCCTGGTAAATTTATATGTATCCGGGAATAGATAGCCCTCAACGTTGTTTCCTTCTATGCCAAGAGAGGCTGCAAATGCCCTGTCGAAGGCCTTTGCCATAAATTCATTTTTGTCCGCAATATTTATGCTGTGCAAAATCGCTGCGATTTCTTTAATCGTATAACCTTCGGGTATGGTAATGGTATAGTACTTTATCTCCCCTTTTAACATCCTATCCAGCGCCTCGAGAGGGGTCATAGAGGTTGTAAATTCGTATTCCCCTGCTTTTATTTTTGTTAGCGCTCCCTTGAATTTTGCAAGGAGTGAAAATTTACCGGCATCCGTAACAATGCCTTCCTTTTCCAACTCTCTGGCGATGATGCTAAAACTTGCGCCATGGGGAATAAAGACAGTTTTTACAATCCCCTCTTGAGAAGGCGGCGTGTAAAGAAAGGTATAGATATGGGTTGCCATAAGAAGGACAATCGTTGATACCGCTATGATAATTGATTCGGTCTTCATTTGGAAAGATTAGCTCATGGCTCATAGCTCATAGCTCATGGATAGTTTTGCTATCAGCTATCAACTATGAGCTATGAACTAAAATAGAGGGGCATGATGCCGTGCCCCTATCGTTAACTTGCAGACGGACAGCTTGCGCAGGGAGATGATTTATCATCTTTTTTGCCGACTCCTGCGTCACACGCCTTATTGGCGGCATAATCTGTTTTATGCCAGCCTGAACCTTTTAGCGCAAATGAGGATTGAGACATAAGCTTTTCCACATTTTTGGCAGAGCAGTATATGCACTCTTTGACAGGTTTATCTGAAATCTTTTGCATCGCCTCAAAGCGCTTGCCGCACGATTTGCATTGATATTCATATATCGGCATTGCGATACCTCCTGATAATTTGGCCAAAGCCGTAAGTCGTTATAACTTTCAACTTTCTAACTTTCTAATTTACCGCTATATTATATGGATGAGGCTGCCGGATGTCAACACTTACGGCTACTCCTTAAATATCTTTTTAAAGAATCCCTTGCCTTCTTTTTGTTTCCTCATCTGGATGAGTCGGAGCTCGCTCAGCGCCTCCGGTATATTTGGATTTTTTTCAACGGCTTTATTAAAACATGACTCCGCCTCTTCCAATCTTCCCTCTACTCTGTGAATGACGCCAAGAAAATAATACGCCTTGTCCTGTTTCGGGTTTGCTGCTATCCCATCCTGTATGAGCTCTTTTGCCTTTTTTACCTCTGCTGCGTCCTTTGGGGAGAGATTAAAGATTGTCCAGCCCATATAGGTTTTGTATTCGCCTTCGTCCGGGTTCAGCCTGACAGTCCACTCAAAGGACTCTCTGGCGCTCTTATAATCCTTTCTTGACAAGGCGACCTTGCCTTTTTGAAATTGAAGCTCTGCGTTCATGATATTTGCGGCATCCTGTGTCACATCCTGCTTTACGCCGCTCTTTAAGGATTCTTCATAGGCCCTGCGGGTCTTTTCATTCGAAAGCGTGGTGTATGCGGTATTTATGAGCGTAAATATATCAGAGGCGGCTGTCTTTACCTCTTGCGCGTTATTATGATATCTATCCGGGTGGTATTCCTTTGCCAGTTTAAAATATGCCTTTTTTATGCTGCCGTTGCCGGCATCCCAACCAATGCCGAGAATCTCAAAATAATTGAGGGATTTTAATTTAAGGTATTTGCCGGTAAGCTCCTCTATTAGGGTTTTATCTTCAGAAGACGGCCCCTCCGGCTTTTTTTCTTTTCCCCCTTCTTGCAAAATGAGGACATCTGTTGCAAGAAGGGCGCATAGAAATGGATAGATATCTGCTCTGGGGATGGAGAGTCTTGTTTCTATTTCCGCAAGTATGTCTACAAGGTTTCTCTTGCCGTCTATCATGGTGAGAGCCCTTCTCTCCGGCGGGTTGGGTTGAAAATCATCCAGCGCATATATCGTCTTATGCGCAAAGGCGATTATCTGCCCCTGTTTTTCTTCTATCTCGGTTTTCATTCTCTCTGCCGGATAATAACCGTTTTTTAAGGCATGGAGAATGACATAACCAGGATGCACAGGATAGAGAAACAGGTCTTTCGGCAGTTTTTCTATAGTATAATAATGGTATGTTCCATTTACCCAGGCAAATGCGCTGAACAGCCTTTCTTTTGTCTGAATATTCAGGGCATCATTCAATTGATGAGGAGTTATATGTCCGGCAGCCAGCAAGACCTCCCCCTGTTTCTTTTTCTCGTGCAGCATTGTTTCAAGCGATTTTTCATAAACTTCCTGGCTGATTATGCCTTTTCGCACCATCAATCTGCCAAGCACCTCACTTAGGATATTTGATATGCCGTAGACAGGAATGCCGGTTTTAAAGAAAAATCTCTTCTTAACCTTGCCGTTTTCCATATCTAGGAGGCTGGCTGAATCCCTGGCTGCAAATATATTATGCAAAAGCCTTGGGAAGCCGATATCATTTAATGTTCCCCATTTTTCCTGCATCTAAAATTCCTCTTTGTTCCAAAAATGCCTTGTTTACCCCATCCCCACCCTGACCCTCCCCTTGAAGGGGAGGGAATCTTTCCTCTCCCTCAGGGAGAGGATTAAGGGGAGGGTGTTTTTGTGAGTCAAAGTCAGTTGAAATATTAAAGTTGACGGATTAAAGATTAAAGTTGTCAACTTTCAACTTTCAACTGTCAACTGTCTTTTCAACTGTCAACTTGATTTTGACTCTCTGACTCTTTGACTCCTATAACTCTCTCGTATAAATTCCTTGCCTTAGCTGCATGGCCTAAATAATCTTCAAGAAGTTTTGCGCCAGCATCATCGCCTTTGTAGCCAAGTCTTTTGGCAAGCGCAAGGAGTTCCGGTGAATCTTTGACAATCTCGCCCTCTGCCCTGTTCTGCACGATTCTGATGCGATTTTCCAGCAAACGATAAAACCGGTATGCATCCTTTAAAATCAGATAATCGGATTCTGAAATGGCATGGGACTCTTTTAATTTCTCAATTGCCTCAAGGGTATTTGATTTTCTGATATAAGGCATTGCCCTGCCAAATTTAAGCTGAAGTATCTGGACGGTAAATTCCACATCAACAAGGCCGCCTCGTCCATGCTTCATATTATATCTGCCGCGGTCTTCGCCGGCAATCTCTATTTCCATCCGTTTCCTTATCCGGTAAAGCTCCTTCAAATCCTCATCAGTCGGAGGGGCGGCATAGATGCACTCTTGCAGCTCATCCAGCATCCTTGAGGCAAATTCAGCATCCCCGGCTACAAACCGCGCCTTTAGCATGGCCTGCTTTTCCCACATCTGCGCCGTTTTTTTTTGATAGCGTATGAATGCCTCCTCTGATACAACAAGGGGGCCGGCGCTCCCGGAAGGCCTGAGTCTGGCATCAACCTTAAATGCAAATCCTTCCTTCGTGATAATGGAAAGGATTGTTATGATGCGCTGCGCAAGTTTTGCAAAAAACTCGTGGTTTGATATGGCTTTTGGCCCCGATGTCTCTCCGTTTTTTGAATAGACGAAAATAATATCAATATCTGAGCTGTAGCTCAGCTCTTCTCCTCAGAGCTTGCCGAGGGCAAGGACGGCAAACCTTGCATCTTTGCCGTCATCTTGTTCGGGAGTGCCAAATCTTTTTTTTAGCTCCAGAAATGCAATCTCGTATGCTTTGATGAGGCAGGTGTCTGCAAGATATGTAATCTGCTTTGAAACCGCTTCCGGTTCTATTTCACCGAATATGTCATTCACGCCGATCCTTAATGTTTCGCTGTTTCTAAATCTTCTTATTGAGTCAAGCCTGGCTTCATAATCTGCTGCTGAATCCAGTATTATTGAAAGCTCTTTTAACAAATCCTCCTTTTTCTTCTGGGGTTTATTCAATTCAGACGAGAGAAGTGCGTCAAGGATTTCAGGATGCTCAATAATCGCAGTTGATAAAAATATGCTTGTGCCGAATAGTTTTGCCAGAAGCTCCATTACCTTTTTGTTTTCCGCAAGGAGTGAATAAAATGTAGTCCTTGCGCCGATGGCGGATATGAACCTTTCCATGTGCTTAAGCGCCAAATCAGGGGCAGGGGATGCGATAATCCGGGTTAAAAGAAACGGTGCTATCTTTTTTAAAAGTATTTTTGCCCTGGCAGGAAAATGGGCAAAAGGATGGCCATCCCTTAAGAGTTTAAGATTTTTATAGGCAGTTTTCGGCTCATGGAAACCGGCTTTAGATAATATTTCCAGAACATCTTTTTTCTCTAACTCCTCGCCAAGGATAAGACGGACGTCCTTTGATATGCCTTGCTCCAGCTCCTTTGAGGCCTTGAAAAAAAGCGCGTCATATATCTCATGAACAAGGCCGGTCTGTTTTTTGTATTCATTCCAAAATTGTTTTGTATCCTTGAAACCCAGCATCCGGGCAAGCCTTTCTATTTCTGCTGCCTTTGCCGGGATTACCTGCGTCTGCCTTCCTTCCACAATCTGGATCCGGTGTTCCAGATTTCTTAAAAAAATATATGCGCATTTCAATGTATCCGAATCCGCAGGAGTA
>JACQEJ010000033.1 GCA_016200645.1 Deltaproteobacteria bacterium
AATTTAAGATCGTCAATGTAAAATGTCTTCACGCGTCCCGTCATATCCTGAATGACCAGGCGATGGATCACCTGATTGTTCGGGTTCAACTGGCTCATGCTGAAGGACATGGTTTTCCATTGGTTTGCAGCGACCCAGATATATTGCGCTGCCGGGAAGGACTGGCTAAGGTCGTTTTCGAAATAAACGCCGAGTGAAACTCCGGATAAGCCGCCGTGAATTGCAAAGCTCAAGCCCGTATAGGAACTTGCTTTGACATCAACGGGAGTTCCCCATGCGCCGCTGTGCAGCCTGAGTGCGCCCCATGCATTTTGAGCAACTTTAATGGAGCTTGTGCCTGAAGCGATTTGCTCGGAGCTTCCGAACGTTACCGTCGCACTCCACGAAGCATTAATCCATGGTGTCTGCAGTGCATCCTGATATACCATAAGGTCCGCGGAAGATAATGGTACGCTATTGGCAACGGTTACAGTTACCGAGGATGTAGCCTGATTGCCTGCTGAATCGCGCGCAACAGCACTGAGTGTGTGAGACCCGTTCGAGAGCGTCGTTGTATTCAGTGAGTAGTTGTAAGGCGCCGCAGTAAGCTCCGCACCAAGATTTGCGCCGTCCAATTTGAACTGCACGCCCATAACTTTAATATTATCTGTTGCGTTGGCAGTTATGCCTATTGTGCCTGAAACCGTAGTTCCGTTGAGCGGGCCTGTGAATGCTACGACAGGTTTCGTAGTATCTGCAACGGCTACCAATGCAACAGTCGCAAAGGTTGAAGTGCTGGACCAAATGCTCGTTCCGTTACTATTTGTTGCGTTCACTCTCCAGTAATATGTTGTATTATTGGATAAAGCGCTGACCGAAAGAGAAGTAGCGCTTATGGCGCTTTGGTCAACAGTAGTTGTCGCAAACGATGAGCTTGCGGAAACCTGAGCGCGGTACGTCGTTGCTCCGGTAGAGGCATTCCAGCTCAAGGTCGGATTTATTGCAACGGATGTTGCTCCATTTGCCGGGAGCGCCAGCGATGGAGCTACCGGGGGAGGGGCCGGTGCCGGCGCTGACCCGACGAAACGGAGATTATCTACATAAAATGTTTTAGCGGAGCCGCTGATTTCTTGTAATGAGAGACGGTGAATAACTTGGCCGCTCGGACTTAATTGGCTCATCGGAATGGAGATGACCGTCCATTGATTAGCCGCCAACACCGTAGTATTGACTTTAGGGAATGATTGTCCCAAATCGTTTTCCGCGAAGATACTTAATTGCGTGCCCGATGTTGACGCAAAGACTGCAAAGTCTAAACTTACATATTGAGATGGGTTGACGCCAGGGGAAGAATTCCAGTTACCATAATGAAGACTTAATCCGCCCCATGCGCTCGTGAGAGCTGTTTTGATCGAGCTTGTGCCGGCATAGAATTGCTCTATACTGCCGAACGTGGTTGTAGCGCTCCACGAAGAATTTATCCATGGTGATTGCAGCGCATCTTGAAAGACCGTGAGGTCAGATGTTGTTGAAGTGGAGTTGGAAACCATTATTGTAACCGAAGAACTTGCCGTGTTCCCTGCCGCATCCCGCGCTGTCGCAGAAATTGTATGAGAGCCATTGCTCATCGTTATCGTATTCAGCGAGAGGGAATAGGGTGCAGTTGTTAATTCGCTTCCTGTGTTGGTGCCATCAATTGCAAATTGAACGCCCGCGACGGCAACGTTATCCGAGGCATTTGCATTCAATGTCGCCGTGCCGGTAAGTGTTGATCCGGTTGCCGGCGATGTTATCGAAACAGTCGGGGGCGTTGCATCAACGCTACTGTTTAAAATACTGACGCTCACCGAGGACGTTGCAGTATTGGCTGCGGCATCTCTCGCAACAGCAGAAATTGTGTGTGCACCATTGAGAAGTTGAAGAGTGTTGAGCGAGACGGTATAGGGCGCAGAAACGTCCTCAACACCGAGATTAGTACCATCCACCTTAAATTGAACTCCTACAACACCGATATTATCGGAAGCATTTGCGTTGACAGCGACTGTTCCCGAAAGCGTTGCACCATTCAACGGAGAAGTAAGGGAAACAGTAGGAGGAGTGGTATCAACAGTCGGAACAACTCCGCCGAGGGCAGTTTTCAACGCTTGCAAAAGCAGGTCCTGTTGACCGGCTGGTAAATCCGCCCTGTAACCGCCGCCGAGTTCCCATATAATAACGCCGCCAATTCCCTTGGTGCGAGCATAGCCGACTTTCTTTTGCACTGTCGTTTCATCATCGTAAGAGATAAATTTATCACTCGCGGTACCAGCATTATCGATACTTAAGTATGCCGACTGCGTGGCAGCATCCCACCGATAATATTGTGATTGGTAGTAGGTTTTCATAATCGTATAGTATGGCACGTTCGCCTGAACCGATGGAGCCGTTGTCCACGATTGCCGTGGATCCGTTGCGCCCCCGTTTGGAGTGCCTGCGCCGCCACTCCAGATGTATCCATAGAAATCAATACCGATACCTATTTTGTTTGCAGGTATTCCCGCGGCAATGAAATCGTTCACCATTTGATCGCACGAAGGCGGAGGATTGCCTGTGCTGGGGAAATTAAAACCGCCGTTATAAATCGGAGCGTTATGCCATGTTACCCATCCTGGCCATGCGCCGGAAAGATCGTAGCTCATAATGTTAATCTGATCGAATTTAGTGCCCACCTGTGCTAAAATTGCGGGTTGCCATGCGGTTGCCGCAGTCAGTAATGGACGCGGTGTAACAGCATCGAGAGCTGTACGGAGATCTGTAATGAACGCCGTGTATTGGGCAGCATCAGAGCTTGCTAAAGTTTCCCAATCTATATCAATGCCGTCGTACCCACGAGTTTTCATGAGGTTGACGAGGTTAGCAACAAATGTTGCACGATTCGCCGAGCTTGTAGCGCCGCGAAACGAGACATCGGTTGCCCAGCCGCCGACGGAGATTATTACTTTTTTTCCTGCGGCGTGTGCGCGTGCAACGAGTTCGTTGGCATTGAATGCCGTAACGCTGTTTGAGGCATCATCCAATGTGCCGTCCGCTCGCGGAACAAGCGAGAAATGGATAATGTGCGTCATTGCTGAGTAGTCGATGTTTTGCGCGGGGAGATAGCCGGTATTGTTATACCCTTGCGACCATCCTGCATAATATGCGGTTGCCCAAACGGACTGTGCTTGAGCTTTTCCGCCGAACAGCGACAAAAAACATGCGGCAATGAAAAAGAGGAGAAGGAGAGTTTGTTTTCGCATGAGATGACTCCTTGTGAATGTTAATGATGAATGATAATGTTTTACAATGTGATTAGTGACTCTTTATCTTTTTTTTGAAGATCCGGAGAGACGAAATTCAGACCCCGACTGCAGCAATTGTTTTAAAACCTCCGGCACTTTGCGAAACTCAGTGGACTTATCGAAGAAAAAATTTGCCCCTAATTCCATGCATCGTTTCCGATACTGCGGATGGGAAGCATTTGTGAGAATAATGACGATGAGCGAGGGAAAGGTCTGTTTGATATGTTTCAAGAGATCAATTCCGCTTCTACCCGGTAGTTCGATATCGAGAATAACTATGTCGGGTTGCGTCCGGTTGATCGAGTCCTCAGCCGTGGCACCATCCAAGGCATACCCGATAATTTCAATCTCTTTAAGATCAGAGAGAAGGTTCATGAGCCGGCCGTTACCGAGCGGCGAACCATCTACAAAAAAAATCTTCATGCTATGTGCTCCAAAATAAGTATTGCGTCCATTGTCTGTTGAGCAGGTAATACGCTCTTGTTTTTGTGCGGATACAAAATAACACTTGGAGACACTGCGGCGGTATCAGTGTGCGCTGATTTACGCGTGGGGTTTTTTAGATTTGATATGTAGGCATATCCCTACAAATGAAAGGGAAAACGCGGGGAGTTTGATGAAAAGGATTGAAAATAGAGGAAATAAAAAACCCGAAACCGTAAAGGCTTCGGGTTTTTTAAGAGACAAATCTTCCGAAGGTTTGAACCCTTCGGAGGGTTATAGTTGCGCTTGACTAAAAATACACCGCCAGCGTTAACGCTCCACCAGTAGTGATACCGAACATTGATGAACTGCCCAATTTTGAAGTGATGGATGTATTGGCATTTATACGTTCCTCGTCCGCGCGGGAAACGAAGGTTGCGCCAAGCCGGTATTCAGCGGCAAGGCTGACCTCCTTTGTCAAAAAGAACTCAACTCCGCCAAGACCGTATATATCGAACGATGTTCCCCCAAAAAAGGTCTGGCCGATAAGTGTTTCACCGTTTCGATTATTCTTGACAGTTGTTTGAGACGCACTAATAACGGGGTTTTTTGATTCTGTTCGTGTTATCGCAAAGCCGACGCCCCCGCCGAAATAAGGGGTTACCCGCGATTTTGTCAGATGGTATTCGGCGGCAAAGCCAATCCCCAGACGCCAGGCAGAGACGGAGCCGTCGGTGCCGGTGCTACCGGGAGGTGGGTTTGAAGGAATATCCACGGAGCCGGTCGCGAATTGCAGTCCGGCGCGGACGGCCCATTGATCCGACCAATACCATTTTCCTCCCAAACCGCCGTCAAACGAATTTGCCCCAAGATTCGCAAGACCGTTGAATGAAAATAATACGGCAGTTGCCCCCGAATTGAGGACTGGCGTTACTTCCTGTGCGAACGCGTTTGTTGTCAGCATGCCGAAAATTACGATGAGCCAAGAAAATTTCTTGCACATAAAATCCCCTTTTAAATTGTTAATGGAACTATGAATTAATCTACCAAATGATGCTCGATAACGTAGCGTGTTAGCTCCGCGTTTGAACGCATATTCATTTTTTGCAAAATGCGCGAGCGATACGTTGTGATAGTCTTAGCGCTTAACGAAAGCTCAGCGGCGATTGCCGTTATGGACTTACCCTCGGCCAGTTTGAGGAGCACCTGAAACTCCCGGTCCGATAGTGCTTCGTGCGCGGGTTTTTCGGTTTGAATATTCAGGTCGCCGGCAAGTTGTTCCGCCAGCGTCGGGCTGATGTATTTGCCGCCGTCATAAATTTTCCTGATAGCCCTCACAAGCTCTTCGGGCGCGCTTCCTTTTGTCAAATAACCCGATGCTCCGGCTTTGATGGATCGTTTTGCAAATTGTTCTTCAGGCAACATACTTAGGATGAGCACGGGAAGAGTGGGGCGTTCGGCACGAATATCTTTTAAAACATCGAAACCGCTTTTTCCCGGCATTGTTATATCGAGAATGACAATATCCCATTTCTTTTGGCGGATTTGGGCAAGCACGTCGTTACCGTTCTCTGCTTCGCCAAGAACAGCCATATCGGAATGCTCCGACAAAATTTTTTTTAATCCCTGCCGAACAACAGCATGATCATCGGCGATCAAAATACGAATCATTGTGTTTTGAACCGTCAAGAAC
>JACQEJ010000058.1 GCA_016200645.1 Deltaproteobacteria bacterium
GGACGGCAATCCCATGCTGAGCTTCGGGATTTTCGATACGGTTGCCTGGAGTTACAAGAATTTCAGGGGGGACTACGATAGAGCCGCCGCCGCAGAGAAAATTATGAATGCGGGATTACCGCGTGCGCTTGCAGAGCGGCTATACGAAGGGCTTTAGAATTAAAAAGGGAATTGTTGACAACACTTACGGCGTTGTCAACAAGGCGAGAAGTTTGTCTTTCTTCATTGTAGAAGACGCAGCGCAAAGTGTTCCATCTTCTGTCCACACAATAATATTGCAATCATCCCCGTGGATAGGGTCGGTGTACCAACCGCAGCGTGCAAGTTCTTTTTTTGCCGCGGGGGGCAACCCCAGTATCGAACCCCGTATTACGTCATCCTGTTTGATTTGATAGACGTATAACGTTTCCTCTTCCATCTTATACATGATGTGCGCTATTTTTACGCCTTCATATTCCGAATATCCCGCGCCATACCAATCGCAGTTTGAGAGTTTTATCATTTTTACGGGAGACGTAAAACCGTTTTTCACGAGAAATTCTTGCACCGCTTCGGGAAAGCATGATATCATTTTGGGTTGCAGCTCTCCCGAACGCACCAGCGAGAAATTTTTCAGCGTTTGGTTCATGACGTCGTTCGCTGCGTTGTGGGAGCTTTCCGAGCGGGGATCGTTTTTCGTAGGAAGAATGAGAAAATACAGAAACGCCGCTAAGGCAAAACCCGTTGCAAGCGTTGGTAACAGAGGCCTATTTCTGAAGATGCGCTCGATAAAACTTTTCCGTCCGTCGGGTTGTTTATATTCCTCTTGAAGGGAAAACTCTACGGCGGCGTGCACCACCGGAGGCGTCGAAATTCGTTTTACGTTGCTTTGAACGAGGCTTTTTGCCAGCACTTCCAGCTCGTACGTGTTTCTGCAACTCCGGCATACATCGAGATGGGCATGAAATTCTTCTTTTACATGCTCCGGCAGAGTTTTATCTATTGCATCGCCTAAATAATTTTGTATCTCACTGCAATTTAACACAAAACTCCAAACAATAGTTTAACAAGGTATTTATTACAATCTCCTAATCGTTTTTAATGATTCCCTGGTTTTTTGCGTACTCGTACAGCGTTGCCTGCAAGAGCTTTCTGCCGCGATGGAGCCGTGAGCGAACCGTGCCGATGGGGCACTCAACGAACTCTGAAATTTCTTCGTATGTCAAGCCCTCGATATCGCAGAGGATAACAACGGTCCGGAAATCTTCCGGCAGACCTTCCAGCGCCTTTGCCACTTCATCACCCAGCAAGTTGCCGAAGAGCTTTTGCTGAAGATCGTTCGGGTCTGTGGACTCCGCGCGGATAGAGTTGTAAAAATTTTCTATCTCATCGTAATCAACCTTATCCGGCTCTTTCGTTTCCTTCCGGTAGCGGTTGATGTACGAGTTTTTCATGATCCGGAACAGCCACGCCCGGATGTTCGTTCCTTTTTCGTACTTATCCCAGAATCGATACGCTTTGAGGTATGTTTCCTGAAGTAAATCTCGTGCGTCATCCTCGTTGCCGGTTGTACGTAAGGCAAAATTGTACAATACA
>JACQEJ010000059.1 GCA_016200645.1 Deltaproteobacteria bacterium
ATCGAAATTAAAGAAACTACGGGAATGGCAGAGATGGCTGATAGCTCATTATTGAAATAGTAGGCAAGGGAAAAATACTTTTTCTCGCTTTGGGATGTTTTTTGCTCTTGACAGGGGCCTTTTAATGGGTGTCCCCTTTATCCATGCCCTTTTTCCATGTCCCCTTTTTCCAATAAGAGCTTATTTATAAATGCCTTCCCGGGGGCCAAAAGAGAGAAGATAAATTGTATTCCCCTCTGCCTTGAAAATAAGCCTCCGTTCCTGGCCCTGCGCGCTGTATTTATGTCGTCTGAGGTCTTTAAACTCTCCCTTAAGTTTTTTGCTGTCAAATGGGTTTTCGGCAATCTCACGTATGGCCTTGTTTAAGGCCTCCTTTTCCAAATCGCTTCGCAGTTTTTCCCTTAACCTTTTAAACTTTGACGTCTCATAAACTTTCAAGGTTTAGCTCCCTGACTGCGCCGGCTTCAAGCTCAGCATTGGCTTCCAATATGTCTTCTATTTCTTCCGCTGTCAGCTCGGGATTTTGAAGGGCCAGGAGTCCAATCCTAAGGGCATGTCTCAGGCTGCCGGAAAAATCCCTATCTTCTTTTTTCGACAGCACCGATAACTGCCGCAACATATCGTCATCTATTAAAACCGTTTTTCTTGCCATAAAGCGCCTCCCTGATATAACATAGGACACTCTGAAAAACTACCTTTTTAAAAATTATCATGCCTGAATGCTTCTCTTTTTCTGTCATCCCCGAATGCTTCTATCGGGGATATGGTTTTTGTTTTACCGTAAACCAGATTCCCGATTAAAACTTCGGGAATGACAGAAAAAGAGTTTTTCAGAGAGTCCCATATGATTCAATCATATATTATCATATTAAATTGGATTGTCAAGACAAAAAAAGAAAGATTAAGGCAGCCTGCGTAAATACCGCAATTATACACAGCGACATAAATAGTTGCGCATACAGAGCGTCAGAACAAAGCAGACCAAGGCGCGACGAAGGTGAGGAGTGAGGCGTATTTTTAGCATACGCCGCTACGACGAACCGAGGAGCAACGCAGGTATGCGAAGTTATGACGCTCTGTATAAAATAGCGCAACCTGAAGGTTGCGGCTGCCAAAATACGGTTGCCAATACAAGCGCTCGCCATAAAAAAGGGGAAGGTTTTTTCAACCTTCACAACCCACATTGGATGCAATGGAATTGCCTGTCTGACCGCCTAGAGAAACCGCTGATGTATAATTCCATCTCAGGTTGTCATAGTTTGGGCCGCCGTGCGCAAAGTGGCATGAGAGACACATGACCGTGGCATTTGCGTCTCCATAGAAACCGCCGCCCAGGTCCGTAGGCTTCATATATGCAACGCTCGCGTTGGTTGTTCCTACAAGGTTTGCCACAGGCAGGGCTTGAAATGTAGCAATAGCCGCATTGTAATTTATCGCATTTATTATGCTTACGCCCGCGCCTGAGGTCATTACATCTATTGCTGTCTGAACCGGGTGTCTTCTCCAGTCATTATTACCATCAGGACCATTTGCCGGCACGATACCTTCATGCCAGTTGTCATGGCACTGCGCGCACCAACGGGATATGCCGTCCGTTGAAACTTCACTGGTTACAGGATACGCATTGCTCCTGTTAGAATCCGTTAACGCGGTGCCGCTCAGGGCTCCGCTGCTGTCATTATAAAGAGGCCATACGCACTTATCATTAGATGGGCAAGCGTTGGAGCTTGGATTTACGAAAATGCCGCCTGCCTCGCCGATCCAGCTTTTTATACTTGTATTCAGAGTAATGCCTGCGTTAAGGCTTGCTCCGGTGGCAGATATCCTTAAGTTGCGGAATTTATTGGCAATAGCAGTGCTGCTTGTGTAAGCGCCGTGCGGGTCATGGCAGTTTGTGCAGGAAAATGTCGCTATCGCAGCGTCGCCGCCCGGAGGGGTGACAGTAGTTGCGCCGAGGGCATGGCCTCTTCCGAGGATATCGGCAGTGGGAGAGCCTGTGAAACTCCAACCGGAAGAGCTATTGCCGCTTAGTATTCCTGAGAAGTCGCCGCCTGAGCCGATTCTGGAAAATCCATTGGTAAGTCTCAGACCATCCGCATCCGCGGTATCATTGCCATAGCCGGCTGCTCCGTCAATATAAACCTTGGGCGCAGGGTGGGCATCTGTTCCAAAGGTTGCGGTGGCTTGCGCCCCGTTTGAGCCATGACACTGGAGACAGATATTATGGATCTGCGACCTGTCGGTTACCGCTCCTCTTAAGAGCACAAGAGAGCCGCCGGCATTGCCGCCAAGACTTGCGCCTCCCTGGCTGTTGTGCATGGTGTGACAATTGCCGCAGGTGAGTTTGCCGTCATAGTTTTTATGAACAGCCATTGATTCTGTTGAAGCAATCAATGTGATCCCTATGCCGAACACAAAGGCCAATAGGACTGTGAAGATGTGCTTTTTCATAATTTCCTCCTTTTGGATTTTTTTGTTTCTTGTAGAGGCGATTCTTGTAATCGCCTCTTTGGGCGAACACAAGGTTCGCCCCTACGGGCATATAAAAAAACGCCCCAGAAAAGAAAACAACCACAACCCCCGCACCCCCTTTGTTAAGGGGGACTCTTATTAGGGAAACATCTCCCTTTTTGAGGCGCTCATTACCTCATTACAAAACCGCCGCCATCAGCAGTTTGAATTTACATTAACAGATTTTTATTTTCGTGTCAAGGAAAAAATTAACAATATTTAATGCGTTTGTATTAGTCATTAGTCAATATTCCACCTCTTTCAAAAACAACCCCTGCGGCGGCGCGGTCATGCCAGCCAATCTTCTGTCTTGAGCGTCAATGACGGCCTGAAAATCATTCAGCTTAATTTTTCCTTTCCCCACGGCGACCAAAGTCCCTGTCATTATCCTCACCATATGCCTTAAAAAAGCCGTGCCTCTGACTTCAAGTTCAATAACCCCCATTTCATCCCCCTTTAGTAAAGGGGGAATAGAGGGGGTTGTTTCTATCGAAAACGACAAAATCTCCCGTAGGGAATGCAGGGCATCGCACTCAGCCGCCCTGAAGGATGTGAAATCTTTTTTGCCGACAAGAAGATTTGCCGCGGCTTTCATGGCGTCTATGTCCAATCTCTGAAACACATGCCAGCAGAAGTTTTTGTAAATTGCCGACGGATACGGTCTGTTAAGGATAAAATACCGGTAGGTCTTTGCCTTTGCATTCCTCCGCGAGTCAAAATCCGGCGGGACTTCCTCAGCGTCTTTTATCACAATGTCATGGGGGAGAAGGGCGTTAAGACCCATCTGAAAGGAATGGGGTGAAATGCGGCTTTCCGTCCGGAAATTCACCGCCTGTCCTAACGCATGAACGCCGGCGTCCGTCCTGCTTGCAGCAGTAAGCTCAATGCCCCCGCCGGTCATTATCTTGAGTTTTTCCTGAATTGTCCCCTGAATGGTGGGAAGGTTTTCCTGTATCTGCCAGCCAGCATAATTCGTGCCTTCGTATTCAATGATGAACTTGATGTTGCGCATAGAAACAGGCGATAGGCTATGGGCTATGGGCTATTGGTTTTCCTATTGCCTCCTGCCCATTGCCTATAACCTGTAGTTACAGATATCTCTCAGCTCAATCAAGAGCTTAACGCCATCTATAACCTGCCGTATCCGAACTTGCAATAATGCGCCTTTAAAACCTTGCGGGAATAATATTTTTTGCCCTTCTCTATCAAAGAGGTTTCTTCCGGCGTTTCCGGTTCCGAATAGGCATCATTGAGAGCCTCTAACAGCCTTTTGGATTTTACCTTTTCAAGAAATTCCTTGGCCG
>JACQEJ010000060.1 GCA_016200645.1 Deltaproteobacteria bacterium
TGATTTGCTTTTCCGCGGAGTTGTCATTCCACGCCACCCAGATTTTTTTGCCGCCTTTTTGGAATTTGTAGATATAGACGCCGTCTTTTTCTTGAATTGTTTGGATGTTGTTCCAGTCGCTTCCTTCCAAAGTTTCCACCATTTTTTTGTAGGTGTAGTAAGCGAGTTTTTTTGAAGAATCACCATCATTGTCCGGATTATTTATTAAGCCATAATAATCAAAAACGCTACTGCCTTCAGGAGCAGCGGGTGGGCCTCCTTGCAATGTGGCTCCCGTTGATCCGAAATTATGTCTTTCATAAACCAAATTCCAAAAGATTTTGTCTATTCCGTGGCTTATGCTGTAAATATAGAATTTTAACACCCCTATTGCTTGCTGGGTTTGAGTTTGAGATTTTATTTTTGGATTATTATATTTAGGATCAGGACTGCCGTCATGAGTCGCTGTTTCTATGAATACCAATTTCTTTTTAATATCCAATCCATTATCAGAAAACACTTTTGAATAAATATTCAATTTGTTTATAATTTCTTTATAATCATCGGTATTGGCTCCGTGTTGCTTAAATTCAAATACATCAAAATAATTTCCGGCTCCGGTAGCGAGAGCGTCTTTAAGGAAATCCGCCGGTCCGTTAGGCAATTCCGCCGTACCGACTCCTTGTCCGGTCAATCCTCCAAAAACCACATAGCAATCAGGACATTCTTTTTTAATAATTGTGCTAGCCTCTTTCAAATCGGTAGCATATTCTTTCGCATAACCTTTCCAGCCCATTGGCGGCTTGCCTCCGTTAGGTTCGGTGGCAAATTCCCAATATTTTATTGTATCTTTATATTTCTTGACCGTTGAACTAATAAAGTCTTTACATTTTATATCAGAAGAAGTATATGGCGGGGTTTTGCCTTGAGTATTCATACACCCGACTCGCGAATATACATTAGCTCCGCTTTTTGTAACTTCGCTGATATTATCGCCAGCGGGCATTTCTTCAACCCATTTCACGCCAATGTCTTTCAATAGGGTGGCAACATCTGATTTTGAAACCGATTTCAAGGAGTTTTCAGCGGTTAATGTTACATACGGTCCGAAAATCCCAAAAGGCGAATCTTTTGTGGAACTTAGCGGCGCGCTCGGAGTGGCGGGAATAGATAAAGCAGATGGGGATTGAGTTTGGATCGTCGTTGGCGTTGAGGTTGATTGATTTGTTGGTTGAGTAATTGTTTGTTCTTTACAATCTTTTGGACACAGATTCGGATTCGCTTTTTCAGCTGAATCGCAAACACCGTCGCCGCATAATTTATTAGTTTGCGCTTGCGGCAAAATTTGTTTTTGCGGCTCGGGAAAGGCTGGTTTTTGAAAAGCCCAAAAAGTCCCCGCGCCCACGGCAATAATTGCAGCGACAATTATTGGAATAATAAATTTGTTCATAATTATTTCTCTTCCACAAACACCGGCTTGTCGTCGAGGGTTATCGTGATTTTTCCGGCAGAAACAGATTTTGTTTCTGTGTTAAAAGCGGTATTGTAATCCGTCACTTCTTTTCCTGATTCATACTTCGGCACGGCTTCAGTAATTTTGACTTGCTGCGCCCCAATTCCCGTTATTGTGATTTGCTTTTCCGCGGAGTTGTCATTCCACGCCACCCAGATTTTTTTGCCGCCTTTTTGGAATTTGTAGATATAGACGCCGTCTTTTTCTTGAATTGTTTGGATGTTGTTCCAGTCGCTTCCATCTAAGACCTCAACCATTTTTTTGTAGGAGAAATATGAGAGCTTTTTGTGCAGAACGCCGCCGTTATTAGGATTGCTTACCAGCCCGTAATGATTAAACGGGTTCTGAGGAAAAGAACGTCCGTCGGGGCGCTTCTCATAATCATCCCTCTCGAATATAAGATTCCAGAATACCTTCTTTACGCCGGACGATAGGGCGGTTACATAAATTTTTATCAAACCCTCTGCCTGCTCCTCCTCTGTCTGGACAGACAACCCGCTGTCAATACTGTTAGGCACCGGATAATTAGGATTTCCGTCATGAGTCGCGGTCTCCATAAAAACGTGCATTTTCCTTATGTCAAGCCCATGACGGGATAGAGTCTTTTTAATCGCCTCAAACTTATTTATTATTAGCGGATAATCCTTGGAGCCTATATGGTGTTGCTTAAACTCAATGCCGTCAAAATAGCCTATAGCTCCCGATTCAAGCACCTTTTCAAGGAATTGAGAGCTCGTTGATTCCAAATCCTCTTTTACTTTACCGCCTGAGAGACCTCCGAATATAACTTTACACTCAGGGCACTCCTCCTTGACTACTGAATAAGTAGCCTTGAGCAGTTCCGCGTATCCTTGCGGATTGCTTCCCCAGCCGCCAACCCCGTCCGGTTCCGTATCCACCTCATAGTATCTGATGTATCCCTTGTTGCTCCTGATACTCTCCTTCAGGGCCTGACGGTACTTTTCATCTAAGTCTTTACCGGGCTTCATACCGCCTTCGCGGCCTATTCTGGTATAGATATTGATATCTTCGGGAATAGCCCCGAAATTCTTGGAAAATGGCAGTTCCTGAACCCACTTCACCCCTAAGTCCTTCAAGTATCCGGATATCTCTTGAGAGTTGGAAAAATCAGCCCTGTCAATTTCAAATTCACCGTAAGGAGAATATATACCGAAAGGAGAATCCCAATTAATCTGTTTTTGAGATTTTGTGGTCTTGGTCGATTGTTCAGATGTTGCCGTTATTGGCGTGGCAGATTGAGTCGGAGTTGATGAAACAGCCGTTTGCGATTTGCAATCCTGCGGACACGCATTCGGATGAGCTTTTTCAAAATCATCGCAAACACCATCGCCGCATAATTTATTAGTTTGCGCTTGCGGCAAAGTTTGTTTTTGCGGCTCGGGATAGGCGGGGTTTTGAAAAGCAAAAAATGCGCCGATGCCGGCGGCAAGGATTGCAATTACAATGATTGGAATAATAAGTTTGTTCATACGCTTTCTTTTCCAAAAAGTTCGCCGGCTTCTTTTTTGGCTATAAGTTCTTGCTTGAGATTTCCCATAATCCTCTTGCAATCATCTATCTCTAAAATGAATTTGGCTTTGCCTTTTTGAGAAACAGAAAGTTTTTCTTTGTCGTATTGTTCAAGCAGGGTAAGCGTTTTTGAGTAATTGGCAAGCAGCTTAATTGCGTCTCTCATTTTCATCGCTTACCAATCCCCATCCTCACATCCACTGCCACAACCCCTTCGCCTTCGGGCAAAACCATCAAGGGGTTTATGTCCATCTCCATAATCTCAGGGAAATCCGCAACGAGTTGCGAGAGCCGCAGGATCGCGTCGGTCAGCGCCTTTATGTCCGACGGCCTTTCGCCGCGCACGCCTTTCAAAATTGGGAAGCCTTTTACCTCTTCCAGCATTGATTCCGCGTCACGCTTCGAAAGCGGCGCAACCCTGAAGGCCACATCCTTCATCACCTCCACATAGACACCGCCAAGCCCGAACATGATGAGCGGCCCGAAACTCCTGTCAACGCTCATGCCGAGGATGACCTCTTTCCCTTTTATCATCTTCTGGATATGGACGCCAAAGATTATCGCATTTGGCATGTGCCTTTTTGCCTGCGATGTCATTTCAAGAAATGCGTTTTTTACCTCTCTTTTATCCTTCAGGCCAACCCGCACACCGCCGACCTCGGTTTTATGGATGATATCAGGCGATGCTATTTTCATAACAATAGGGTAGCCCAGCTTTTCCGCTGCCTTTGCTGCCTCATTTGATGTCTCTGCAAAAACCGCCTGCGGTGTTTTAAAACCGTATGCCTCTATGATTGATTTTGCCTCATCTAAAATAGTTGACTTGCCGCTATCAATTGCTTTTTTTAATATGTCTTCTGTACGGGCTTTATCTACATTGAATGAAACCGGCTTATCATCAGGCAATTTGAGTGTTTCCACATACTGCGCCATCCTTGCAAAAGACCTTACAGCCCTTTCAGGATACGGATAATTCGGGATTCCGTTTTTCTGCAAAAGATTTATTGCATCTCTTACAGACACCTCTCCCATAAATGATGTCATAATAGTTTTTTTGTAGTTGCCAGATTTATCGGGCGTATTTAAAGATGCCCCTACAATCACTTGCGCAATAATATCCACATCTGTCATTGCCTGCGGCGTGAGCAAGACAAGCCCTGCGTCAACATTATTGTCATTCAATACAATGTCCAGCGCATCTTTGTATCTGTCGGATTTTGCATCGCCTATCACATCAACAGGATTGAAAAGACCTGCTGTCGGAGGAAGTTTCTGCCTTAAATTATCAAGCGTATCGCTTGAAAACTGCGCCATCTCAATCCCCTTTGTGTTTTCTACTGCGTCAGCGGCAATAATACCCGGCCCGCCTGCGTTGGTTATTATTGCAAGCCTGCCGCCTTGCGGCAAAGGCTGATCGGAAAAAAGAATCGCATAGTCAAAAAGCTCCTCAATGGACATTGCCCTTATAATGCCTGTTTGGAGAAATGCGGCATTGAACGCCTTGTCAGAGCCTGCTTTTTCCGGACAGCTTTTTTTGCAATCTCCATAAATGCCTTCCCGTTTTCAATGCCTTCAAGATAGCCAAGGATTACCGATGTTTCATCGTCATCTGCAAGATACTCAAGAAAATCAATTTCAGATAAATCAGCCTTATTGCCGAGGCTTATGAATTTTGAAAACCCGACATTTGCGCCGATTGCCCAATCAAGTATTGCTGTGCATAGCGCGCCTGATTGGGAGAAGAATGCAATCTTGCCTTTTGGCGGCATCCCTTTTGCAAATGAGGCGTTGAGGTTTGAATTGGTGTCTATAAGCCCCAGGCAATTCGGGCCGAGAAGCCTTATGCCAAGCCCTTTTGCCTTTGACGCAATTTCCTTTTCAAGCCGCGCCCCTTCTGCGCCTGTTTCCTTAAAACCGGCAGATATGATAATGGCAGACCTTGCGCCTTTCTTTGCGCAATCATCAAGCGCCGACGATATAAATTTTGGCGGGATTACGATTATGGCAAGGTCTATGCTGCCAGCTATTTCTGCGATGGATGGAAAAGTTTTGAGTCCGAGGATTTCAGAGGTTTTGGGATTTACAGGAAATATTTTGCCTGGGAATTTATAGTTTATGAGATTTGACAGTATGCTGCGGCCTGTCTTCCCTTCTTCCCGCGAGGCGCCGATGACTGCAACGGATTGGGGCTTAAAAAAAGAGTCAAGCATTCAGCCTCCTGCGAATTGAGCAGATTATATACAGGCATACTGATTTTGGCAATCACTAAATATACGAGCTAATAATCAACAAAAAACCGGAAAACAAAACAACTCCAAGAAAAGCGGCAAGGCGCATAATTTTTACTGTATCTTTTACTGATTCGATTGTGAACTTATTATCTTTATTGCCAATAAGCGGCCTGTGATGAGGCGCTCCGAAATAATAATTTGTGCCTCCTAATTGCAATCCCAGCGCCCCTGCTGCTGCCGCCTCTGGATAGCCCGCGTTAGGGCTTGGGTGATTTCGTGAATCCCGCCAGATAATTTTTAAAGAATTTTTCCAATCAAACCTCAAGATAAAACAGGCAATGACCATGAGAACCGCAGTAATCCTTGCAGGGATGAAATTGGCAACATCATCCATTCTGGCGGAAAACCAGCCGAAGTTTTTATATCTTTCACTTTTATATCCAACCATGGAGTCTAACGTATTTACAGCCTTGTATGCAATGGCTAATGCTGGGCCTCCTAATGCAAGATAAAATAATGGGGCAATAATGCCGTCAGATGTATTCTCAGCAACTGTCTCAACAACGGCGCGATAGATTTCTTCTTCTGATAGATTTTGCGTGTCTCTGCCGACGATATGGGAAAGCCTCTTTCTCGCCTCAGCAACCCCCCCGTCCCCCCCCTTTAATAAAGGGTGGAACGGGGGGATTAGGGCATGGATTACAGACCGCGCCTCCTGATGCAGGGATTTTATGGAAAGGGTGGTATAGGCAATAAAAATAGACGATAGGCTATAGGCAATTGGCAATAGGCGATAGGTAAAATATAAGAGAAACCATGTCAACCCAAATACTGTCCCAACAACAATGAGAAAAAGAAAAACCCCGCCGATCTTTTCAGCCGTTGGGGTTTTGGTAAACTTCCTTACCGTATTTTCCAGCAATGCAATGTATCTGCCAATCCATCTTACAGGGTGTGGAAGCCATGTTGGATCACCGAGCATCAAATCAAGGAGGTAAGCAAAAAGAATAATCAATGACAGATGGTAAGTAATGGGGTTTGAAAAAGACATCGGCTAAAAGTCTGCCCGCAATTTTGAAAAATTGCAAGATATTTTGTGAGAACCGAAATGCGGCTATAAATGATTTAAACGGTCAAAACCATGCAGCGATACGGATGGCGGGTGAGATTTATAAAAACATCAAAAAGCAAGACCTCGCCATAGAAGAATACATTACCGTTGAAGAACCCCGCGCCATTTTCCATCACAAAGGCTGATAATTTTACGGAACTCCGTAATGGAAAGTGGCGCTGGGATTGCGGCGTGCATTCCGTTCAGCCATTGACCCCTTCATTCTATTATGATACAAGGAGGTTGAATATGCAGATAATGGTTAATAGCACAACCCTTTCCCTTATCAAAGGCGACATCACGCAGGAAGAAACCGATGCCATTGTGAATGCTGCAAATGCAAGACTTGCAGGCGGAGGCGGGGTTGACGGCGCAATCCACAGGGCAGGCGGGCCTAAGATCATGGAGGAGTGCAGAAAGATAGGCGGATGTCCTGCCGGCAGCGCAGTTATTACAACAGGCGGAAATCTGAAGGCAAAGTATGTGATACATACAGTTGGTCCAATATATAGGGATGGAAGACATGATGAGCCAAAGCTTCTGGCAAACGCCTATAAAAGCAGTCTTGAGATCGCAGTAAAGAAAGGTATCAAAACTATTGCCTTTCCTTCCATAAGCACCGGCGCATACGGCTATCCAATCAATGAGGCAGCGGAGACTGCATTGAAAACTGCCATAGATTTTATAAAGTCGCACAAGATGCCCTCTCTTGTGCGGTTTGTGCTTTTCTCGGATAGGGACTTGGAGATCTATGAGAAAACATTAGAAAGATTGATAAAGGAGGAGAGGAGTGGTGTTTCAGATGAAGCCTCCAAAAGCTGCTATTTTAAAAAAACTCCTTAAAAAATGCGCCATAGTAATACCCGGCGCATTCAATGCAGCATCTGCCTTGCTTATTGAAAGGTGCGGATACAAGGCGGTGTATATGTCAGGGGCTGGCATATCAAACAGCGCCGGCCTTCCTGATATTGGGATTCTGAGTATGGATGAATTTGTCCGGCAGGCAAGGTATATTGCGAATGCGGTCAAAATACCGGTGATTGCTGATGCAGACACGGGCTTTGGCGGGCCTGAAGAAGTAAGAGAGACAGTCAGGGCATTTGAAAAAGCAGGTGTTGCCGGCATTCAGATTGAAGACCAGAAAAAAGCAACAAAGAGGTGCGGCCATCTTACAGGTAAAGAGGTTATATCTGCAAAGGCAATGGCAGAAAAGATTAGGGCTGCGTGCAGTGCAAGAAAGGATAAGGATTTTTTTATTATCGCAAGAACGGATGCCAGAGGCGTGACTGGTTTTGATGATGCAGTGAAAAGGGCGCTGATATATCTGGATGCAGGCGCAGATATTATTTTCCCTGAGGCGCTTGAATCAAAAGATGAGTTTAAGGAATTTGCAAAAAGGGTCCGCCCCCGCACCAAAGATTTTGGTGTGGGGGTGGATGCGCCGCTTATGGCAAATATGACGGAGTTCGGCAAGACGCCGTATATCTCGGTCACAGAATTTGAGGCAATGGGCTATTCAATTGTAATCTTTCCCATGACAGTTTTCAGGATTGGAATGAATGCAATGGAAAATGCGCTCATGGAATTAAAAAAAAGAGGGACGCAGAAGGGGTTATTGAAAAAGATGCAGACAAGAGAGGAATTATATAAGCTCATCAGGTATGAAGGGAGGCAGCCGTGAATTTTGACCTCACTGAAGAACAGAAGATGGTGAAGGATACAGCACGAAAGTTTGCTGATGCAGAGATCATGCCGTTTGCAAGGGAGAATGATGTGAAAGAGCATTTTCCAATAGAGATATTCAAGAAGATGGCAACCCTCGGTTTTTTGGGCGGCCCTATTCCAGAGAAATACGGCGGCGCAGGGCTTGATTTTATAAGCGATGCCATAATATTTGAAGAGATTGGTCGTGCGGACTCTTCCATTAGAACGGCTTTATCAGTTCAGGTGTCTATTGTCGGGCTTACGATCTTAAACCGGGGGAGCGAAGAGCAGAAACAAAAATATCTTCCGAAACTTTGCAGCGGAGAATTCATCGGCTGTTTTGCCCTTACAGAGCCGAATGCAGGGAGCGATGCTGCTAGCATATTAAGCAGTGCAATTTTGAAAGGCAATGAATGGGCGCTCAATGGCACAAAGACATGGATATCTAGCGGCAGCATAGCAGATATTGCCATTGTATTTGCAGTAACTGATAAGACAAAAGGTCATCATGGCATAACAGCATTTATTGTAGAAAAAGGGAGCCCTGGTTTTTCTACAAAGGACATAAAAGGAAAGCTTGGACTTCGGGCATCAAATACAGCAGAGCTTATTTTTGAGGATTGCAGGATCCCGAAGGATGCGGTGTTGGACGGCATCGGCGATGGCTTCAAAATAGCCATGAGCGCGCTGGACAACGGCAGATACGGCGTTGCTGCAGGCTGCGTAGGCATTATTCAGGGGTGCATAGACGCATGCGCAAAATATGCAAAGGAGAGGCATCAGTTTGGAAAACCCATTGCCGGCTTTCAACTGATTCAGGATAAGATTGCGCGGATGATCGTGGACTGCGATGCGGCGCGACTTCTCGTCTTCAGGGCAGGGCATCTGAAAAATAAAGGCATTCCCAATACCGTGGAAACATCCATTGCCAAATACTTTGCCAGCGAGGCTGCCAACAGGGCTGCGTCAGAGGCGGTGCAGATATTCGGCGGATACGGTTATTCCAACGCATATCCGGTGGAGAGATATTTCAGAGACGCAAAGGTGGCGACCATCTACGAGGGGACATCAGAGATACAAAAGCTCATCATCGGCCATCATGCGCTGGGGGTAAAGGCGTTTGTATGATAGATTTGTCCTCTTGTTTCCGCAAAACCCGCTCTTCGGCTATGAATAAATCCTTTGACTAATGATTATACAGAGCGTCATAACTTCGCATACCCGACCCACACTTCTCGTGTGGGTTCCCCGGCTCCTCGGTTCGTCGTTGCGGCGTATGCTAAAAATACGCCTCACTCCTCACCTTCGTCGCGCCTTGGTCTGCTTTGTTCTGAAGGAGGCAAGAGGCAGGTGGCGAGATGCGAAAAAATTCTAAATTCTAAACTCAAAATTCTAAATTTAAAATTTTGATATGAGAATTTCTAATCCTATCGCCCATAGCCTATAGCCTGTATTTATATGTTCAAAAAAGTGCTTGTAGCAAACAGAGGCGAGATCGCCTCACGGGTCATCAGGGCGTGCAAGGAGCTGGGCATCGCAACAGCAGCCATCTATTCTGAGGCCGATGCCACATCGTTGTATGTTAAAAAGGCGGATGAGTCCTATCTTGTCGGCCCAGGCCCTATTGAAGGTTATCTCAATATCCACCGCATCGTAGACCTCGCCCTTAAAGTCGACGTGGATGCAATACATCCGGGCTACGGCTTCCTCTCGGAGAAACCAAGTTTTGCAGAATTGTGTGAAAAAAGAGGTATAACATTCATCGGCCCAACCAGCCAGGCCATTGCCAGTATGGGCGACAAGGTAAGGGCCAGAGAGATGGTGAAAAAGGCAGGGGTGCCTATTGTCCCAGGAACTGAAGGCAGTCTTAAGAACAGAGAGGAGGCCATAGCATTCGCAAACAAGATCGGCTATCCGGTGATGATAAAGGCGTCGGGCGGAGGAGGGGGAAGAGGATTAAGGGTTGCAAGGGATGAAAAAGGGCTTATAAAAAATCTGGAGATTGCTCAGTCTGAATCAAAGATTGCATTCGGCATATCCGATGTGTTTATTGAAAAATATATTGAAAGGCCTCACCACATAGAATTTCAGATCCTTGCGGATAAACAGGGGAATATCATTTATCTCGGCGAAAGGGACTGCTCAATTCAGAGGAGGCACCAGAAGCTCATAGAGATTGCGCCGTCTCTTATTTTAGACGCAGATTTGCGAGAAAGGATGGGGCATGCCGCTGTAATGGCCGCAAAGGCTGCAAATTATACAAATGCAGGGACAGTGGAGTTTCTTGTTGATGATAAAAGGAATTTTTATTTCCTTGAGATGAACACAAGGATACAGGTTGAGCATACCATCACAGAGGAGATAACAGGCATTGACCTTGTAAAAAAGCAGATAGAGATCGCGGCTGGCAAGCCGCTTACGATCAAGCAGGAAGATATCCTCATCAGGGGATTTGCCATGGAGTGCCGCATCTGCGCAGAAGACCCGAAGCGTAACTTCAGGCCCAACGGCGGCAGGGTAACGGCGTACTATTCGCCGGGCGGCATCGGCGTAAGGATAGATGGCGCTATATATAAGGATTATGTGATACCTGAGTATTATGATTCGATGGTGGCAAAGCTGGTGGTGCGCGGCATGGACTGGGATGAGGTCTACAGCAGGATGCACCGATCCCTTGACGAATTTATCATTCGCGGGGTCAAGACCACCATCCCGTTTTTAAGAAAGATAATGAATGACAATGATTTCAGAAAGGGCAATTTTGACACCGGTTATATAGACAGGAAACCGGAGCTTCTGGATTATGCAGAATTTGAAGACCCGATTGACAAGGTGGCAGCCATATCCGCTGCCATAGCGGCGTATCATGGGTTTTGAGATTTGAAAGAGGTTCTTATGGAACAATCTCATATTTTCAAAGAAATTGAAGCTATAAAAAAACAGATTATAGAAAAATACAAACCTGAAAAGGTTATCCTTTTCGGTTCCGCTGCAAAAGGGGATAAAGAGATAAATGACATTGACCTGTTTATTGTAAAGAAAAATGTTCCCTATTATGGCGCCGACAGGATGAAGGAATTACGCCATTTGATAGATACCGATGCGCCTGTTGACTACATAGTCTATAAGCCTGATGAAGTTGAGGAAAGGCTTTCTTTAGGCGATCCTTTTATAAGGAAAATTTTTAAAGAGGGGCAAGTCCTTTATGGCTGACCCAAAAATTGTCAATGAATGGCTAAACAAGTCTGATGAAGATTTTCATTTCGCGGACGTCAATCTCAAAGAAGGGGACAATTTCTACGCCCAGATATGTTTCCATTTTCAACAAGCTGCCGAGAAATACCTTAAAGCCTTTATCGTTGCCTATGATCTGGAGTTTGAAAAGATACATAATCTGGTTAGTTTATTAAAAATATGCAGTAAAAAAGAACCTTCTCTATCATCCATCTTTGATGAATGCGACTTCTTGAGCGATTTTTATATTGATACCCGCTATCCCGTTCACTGGCCGACTGAATACACGAAGGACAAGGCATTAAAAGCTAAAGAGGCTGTTTTGAAGATTGCAGAAACTATAAAGGGGTTGCTCAAGGATTTTAAGTGAGGAGTGAAGAAAACAATGCCCAACAAAAACAAAACCAAAAACCATAGAGTCAAAATTACGGACACGGTGCTGCGCGACGCCCATCAATCGCTCCTTGCAACCAGGATGCGGACTGAGGATATGCTGGAAATCGCGGCAAAACTTGACAAGGTCGGCTATTACAGCCTTGAGGTGTGGGGCGGCGCTACCTTTGACACCTGTCTTCGGTTTCTGCGGGAAGACCCGTGGCAGAGGCTCCGGGATTTGAGAAAGGCTCTGCCGAACACAAAACTTCAAATGCTCTTAAGAGGCCAGAATCTTGTGGGCTATCGCCACTACTCCGACGATGTGGTGAAAAAATTTATTGAACGCGCGGTAAAAGACGGCATGGATATTTTCCGCATATTTGACGCGCTGAATGACATGCGGAATGTGGAAGCGGCGGTCAAGGCAGTAAAATCGCACAAGGCCATTGTGGAGACATGCGTATGTTACACCACAAGCCCGGTGCATACCCATGAGGACTTTGCGGAGATGGCGCTGAAACTGGAGGATATGGGCGCGGATACGCTCTGCGTCAAGGACATGGCCGGGCTTCTTACACCATACGCGGCGTATGATATGGTGAAGATGCTCAAGGAGAAGATAAAAATTCCGATTCACATCCACACCCACGATTCCAGCGGCCTTGCGGCCATGAGCTGTTTGAAGGCTATTGAAGCGGGCGCGGAGATGATTGACACGGCCATTTCATCCCTTGCGTCCGGCACTGCCCAGCCTCCCACGGAAAGCCTTGTGGAGGCGCTGAAAGGCACGCCGTATGACACGGGCCTGGACATCGCCATGCTTGCAGATATTGCGGAATATTTCAGAAGGCTCCGCAAGAAATATAAACGGTTTGAGAGCGAATACACGGGCATCAACACAAAGACCCTTGTGGTGCAGGTGCCTGGCGGCATGATCTCAAATCTGGCGCAGCAGTTAAAAGAGCAGAATGCCCTTGACAAGATGGATGAGGTGCTGGAAGAGATTCCGCGGGTGAGAAAGGATATGGGCTATCCGCCGCTGGTCACGCCTACAAGCCAGGTTGTGGGCACGCAGGCGACCTTGAACATCCTTACCGGAGAAAGATACAAGGTAATAACCAGCGAGACGAAAAATTATTTCAAAGGGCTTTACGGAACGCCGCCGGGGAAGATTGACAAAAAGGTTCAGAAAAAGGCCATCGGCGATGAAGAGCCGATTGTGTGCAGGCCCGCGGATCTGCTGGAGCCGGAACTTGACAAGCTCACGCGGGAACTCAGCGGCAGGGCGAAAAATATAGAAGATGTTTTGTCGTATGCCCTATTCCCCAATGTGGCATTGGAATATTTTGAACAGCGGGACAGCGGCAAATTGGAGCCTGAGCCGCTTGAAGAGCCGAAAGAGGCAGTGGCGCAGCAGGCGCCTTTAATGGCAAATCTGGCACCGAGCGAATTTATCATTACGGTCCACGGCGAGTCGTATCGTGTGAAAGTGGCAGGCGCAGGCCACAAGGTGGAAGGGAAGAGGCCGTTCTTCTTAAAGATAGACAACCGTCTGGAAGAGGTGATGCTGGAATCGCTTACCGAGGTCATCCCCTCCACCGCAGGAGAGATAGAGGCGAAACCGACCACCACCTCGGTGCGGCCAAAGGCAATGAAAAAGGGAGATGTCACCGCGCCCATCCCGGGCAAAGTTGCGAGCATCAAGGTTTCCGAGGGAGCGAAGGTGAACGCCGGAGACACACTTCTCACTGTGGAGGCCATGAAGATGGAAAACGAGGTGCATACCCCAATGGACGGCGTGGTGAAAAAGATCTATGTCAAGGTCGGTGATTCGGTAAATCCTGATGAGACGCTGATGGTGATTGAGAAGGAGTAGAGATACTGGCAAGAACAGCGGCAGCTTAGCGGTCATCCAATGAAATTCCAATCTCTCTCATTTTCAACATAAGAAAACTCTTGCTGGAATGTTTACCGATGCAAATCTGTCGTGTTGCGCCAGCCTCCTCCGGTTGAAAAGGCTCATAGTTTGACGGCTCTTTGAGAATGCCGTCAACATGTATGCCGGATTCGTGGCTGAAGGCCATGTCTCCCACAATCGGCTTGTCAAGGGCAACAGGCCGCCCGGAAAATCGGGAGACAAGAAACGAGAGCTGCTTGAGCATTTTGGTATTGACGCCGGTTTTTATGCCTTCTA
>JACQEJ010000061.1 GCA_016200645.1 Deltaproteobacteria bacterium
AAGGGTCTTTTGCGCATTAAGGCTTATTGAGCCGTAAGACATCGGCGCAAAGATGAACGGCACCTCTAATTTAATCTGCGGAGGCATCTTTGTTTTGAGTTTCAATTTGCCGTCTGCGCCTTTTTCGAATTCAAGTTTTGCGGGTTTTTTGCCGAGATATGTCCGAAGCTCCATCGGCTCTCTTAACGGGTCAATGGATGGATTGGTAACCTGACACGCGTCTATCAAGAGATTGTCAAACAACACGGGATACGGCATGTCGCTTCCCATGCCGGTAAGCGGGATGCCGCCCGTCTCCGCCTGCTTCTTGATATTCCTGATATTGTAAAAGCCCCAGTTTGCATTGCTTCTGTATTTTACCGGGTTGTCCTCTATGGTTATGGCCTCTTCAGGGCAATAGTGATAACATCTTAGGCACTTGACGCACTTGAAGGTATCAATGAGAACCTTGTCCCCGCCCCATGAATAGACACTCCAGCCGCAATTTTGAATGCAACGTTTGCAGCGAATACATTTTATGGGATCTATTTTAGCCAGAAATTCCGGCACTGCCAGACTTCTAAACATTATACCTCCTAAAAACAGGCTATAGGTCATGGGCTATAGGCTATAGGTTTTTTTCCTATCGCCCATTGCCTATTGCCCCTTGCCTGTTTCTAATTCAACAATCACAGGCTCCCCAGCCCTCGGCGCCCAGACCTTTTCAGGGCTTGGGCATATCTCTCGTATAGAAGATTCCTCGCTTGCCATATAAACAGTCTTGCCTTTTGTTGCTGCCACAAGGGGTCTTAATTTAATCCTATCATTGAATCCAACCAACCCTTTGCTGTGTCCGAAAAGGATTGAAAACGGCCCGTTCATAAGCGCGCTTCCGTAAACCATTCTTAGCGCTGTCATTGCAGCCTTTTCATCCTCCGGCAGAGCGTCAATATTTTTCCAAAACGGCGCTGCAAGGGCTGTGCATGCGGCAGCAGTGTCAAGGCCGTGTTTTCTGACCATAAGGTCAAACAGATATGCAACAACCTCTGTATCAGTCAAGAGTGTGAGTTTGTAGCCATACATCTCAAGGTATCTCTTGTTTATGCCATAGGATGATATTTCTCCGTTATGCACAATAGACCAGTCCAGCAGTGTAAAAGGATGCGCTCCGCCCCACCAGCCCGGGGTATTTGTCGGAAATCTTGTGTGGCCTGTCCAGATATAGCCTTCATACTCTTCAAGCTTGAAAAATCTTGCAATCTCCATCGGCATACCCACGCCCTTGAATGCGCCCATATTTTTGCCGCTTGAGAAGACATAGGCGCCGTCTATCTCGGAATTTATCTTCATAACCGTCCGAACAACAAAGTCATCGTCAGGAAGACCCGCTGCCTCTCTCTCAGCCTTTTCAGGCAATGGTTTCACAAAATATCGCCAGAGGAGCGGATGTATTGCAATGCCCTCTACAGGCGCGGTCGGTATAGGCTCTTTTTTCTCTATGCGGTAATTTTTCTTCAGATATTCTTCCGTGTCCGCCTTTGCCCCTAGTTCATCATACATAATATGAAATGCGTAAAAGTCTTTAAATTCAGGATATATGCCGTATGCGGCATAGCCTGCGCCAAGCCCGTTTCCCCTGTCGTTCATAAGACACAGGGATTTGCAGATAAAGCTTCCGCTTATTCTTTTACCATCTTTATTTACGATGCCTACCAGACCGCAGCCTGAGATGTCTTTTTGGAAATTATGGTTCATAGCGACCTCATTCTATATTTTATAAACCTTGCTTCGGTGTTCAACAGCATGAATGGTAATTATCTGTGAGGAGCGTTCAACAGAATATATTATCCTCCAATCACCAACTCTGATTTTATATTTACCCTTAAAATTTCCTGTCAACGGTTCACCGGCAATATCGTTCACATTTTGACAAAACCAGTCTATCTTATCGGCAACCCGTTGGGCGACAACCCTGTCAAGCCGTGCGAAATCTTCATCAGCCTGAGGCGTAAATTCAACCTTATACATCAAACCATACCGAGTTTTTTCTTTACATCTTCAAAAGGAATTCTTTGTTTTGATGCAATTGAAGTTTCCAGTCTTTTGGCAAACTCTTCGCGCAGTTCAAGTCCGAAATCAGGGTCAAGCAATTCCTTGAGTTTTTCTTCGATGATTTCACCTATAAAAATCTTAAATTCTTCTTTATCTAAATCGGCTATTTTCATAATCAGTCTCCTTGTTTTACTCTGACACTTTTACACTCTGACTGCTTTGACTCTTGATACACCTTCACCATCTTCTTAAAATCCTCTGCCCCGCTCTTTGCAGCCTCAGGCAGGCCCAGCTTTTTCCTTGCAGGCGCTGCCAGCTCTCCCAGCCTGCTTGTCTTTATGAACATGTCCCAGCCCCTTTTTACCTGCGTTGTTGCAAGCCCTTTTTTAGATGCAAGGGTTCTCATGGCAGCCATTGCGTTTTCAAAGCCGTAGTGCTGGAAGCATATCTCAAGGCAGTGATGGCATTCAAGGCACTGCCAGATGGATTTGTGGCTCAGCCATGTTTCATATTGCCCGGCCAGTATATCCTTTATAACGGCTCTGGGGTCATAGCCTTCATCAAGATTGAGGCAGGACGGGCAGATATGGTAGCACGCGCCGCATCTTGAGCATACCTCTAATAATTTACAGTTGAGCGATTCCAAATCCTTCCTCCAGCTGTTTATTTAATTCAGTTGTGCGGGATAACTCCCTATTCATCCTCTCCCACTTTTCTAAAAATTCGGTTGCCTCTATTCTGTGAGAGTCAAGCCCTAAATCCTCCGGCTTATATCCCATTGCAAGCCCAAGAAGCTCTGTGAAATACAATATAGGTATGCCGAATTTTTCTCCCTCTTTTTCCATGAGAAACTGATTGTTGTCAAATTGCAAATAACATGACGGACAGCAAAGCGCCATTGCATCAACCTTGAGCGATTTTAATTCCTTAAGTTTAAGCCTTGCAAAGTGCAGGGCATTTTCATGCTGGTCAACCCTGTCAAGCCCCTGGCCGCAGCACATAAGCTTTGTCATATACTGAATGCTTTCAGCGCCCATTGCCCTTATGAGATTGTCAAACTTCTTTGGGTCAAGAGGGTCGTCATTTTTCAGGGCATGGCTCGGCCTAATCATGTGGCAGCCGTAATGGAGCGCAATGCGCATCCCATGAAACGGTTTTACAATTTTGTTTTTTACAGCAGGGATGCCGACCTCATCATGAAAGAACGGCACAAGGTGGCGAAGCTTATTCTTGCCTTTAAACTCAAGCCCGATTTGATTCAATATGGAATTTACCTTATCCTTTTCTCTATGATTTACGTGGAGTTCTCCATTTACCGTCGCAAGATTTGACACGCATCCGGTGCATGGGCTCACAAGGTCAACACCGGATTTGTCAAGCACAGCGATATTCCGCGCTGCTGTCAGAACCCAAAGGCCGTGGTCAATATTATTTACAAGCGATTTTTCAGGGCAGCAGGTAAAACCATCAACATCCCGGTATGGCAGATCAAACCCATCCAGAACCATTCGTGTTGATTTTTCAAGGAACGGAAAGCGGTTTTGAATGGTGCAGCCCCAGAATACGGTAAAATTCTTCATTGAATTGCTCCAAATATATGGCAATAGGCGATAGGCCTTTATTTTTACCCATAGCCTATAACCTATTGCCTATCGCCTGTTTTTTATGCCGGCACGCACGCATCCACCGGACAAACCTCAGCGCACTTAGGCGCATCGTAATGCCCCTTACACTCCACGCACACAGCAGGGTCTATAACATAGATGTCCCCTTCGCTTATTGCATTGACCGGACACTCCGGTAAGCACACTCCGCACGCAACGCAATCTTCGGTTATTTTTAATGCCATTTTTAGTTTACCTCCTTATATTGGGATGTGGCGCATAGGAAGTGGGAGGTAGTAAAAGATTTTACCACTTTCCACTAACCACCTCCCGTCTTTTGTATACAGTATACTAACGCACATTTTCATAAATGGCAAGAAAAATTTTGAAATTTTTGCGCCTATTCCGCCAGATTTAATGCCAGAAGTTTTAATTCTGTCATTTCCTCTATGGCATACCGCACGCCTTCTCTGCCGAAGCCGCTCATCTTAACCCCGCCGTAGGGCATGTGGTCTGCGCGATAGGTAGGAATGTCATTTACAATAACGCCGCCCACCAGAAGCTCGTTGTATGCATAAAAGATATTTTTTATATCCCTTGTGAAGATGCCTGCCTGAAGGCCGTAGATGGAATTATTCACCATTGACACAGCATCCTCAAATCTTTCATACTTCTCAACTGTAACAAGCGGGGCAAAGACCTCTTCCTTGCATACCTTCATTGAAGGTTTTGTATTTGTCAAAACAGTCGGCTCAAAAAAATTTCCATTTCTCTTGCCGCCGATCAGGATTTTTGCTCCATCTGCAACAGCCTCTTTTATCCATTCCTCTGTCCTCAGGCCTGCCTTTTCATCAATCATCGGGCCTATATTTGTTGATTCATCCATCGGGTCTCCCATTTTGAGATTCTTGACATGGGCTAAAAATTTTTCAAGAAACCGGTCATAAATATTTTTTTGCGCATAAATTCTCTGCACGGATATGCAAATCTGGCCTGCAAAGGAAAATGCGCCTATTGTGCATCTTTTTGCGGCAAAATCAATATCGACATCAGAATGGATAATCGCTCCTGCATTGCCGCCCAATTCCAGAGTCACCTTTTTCATGCCGGCTAATGCCTTTAATTTCATGCCAACAGCAGCGCTTCCTGTGAACGAAAGTTTTTTTATTCTCTCATCAGTAACTAATTTTTCCGCCATAATATTGGAACATGGGATAACATTCAATCCTCCGGCAGTAAGACCAGCCTCGCTCACAATTTCGCCGAGAAGCAGGGCTGTGACAGGCGTCTTTGGCGCAGGTTTTAAGATGATGGTATTGCCGGATGCAATTGCAGGCGCGATTTTGTGGGCAACAAGATTTAAGGGAAAATTGAACGGTGTTATTCCGAGAATCGGGCCTATGGGAAACCGTTTTACAATGCCAAACCTGTTTTCAGAGCCAGGCAGAAGGTCAAGGGGTATAACTTCTCCTTCAATCCTTTTGGCCTCTTCCGATGCAATCTGAAATGTATTTATCGCCCTTAAAACCTCTGTGCTTGAATCTGTTATAGGCTTTCCTGCCTCAACCGTGATTGTTTTTGCAATCTCTTCTTTTCTCTGCTCAAGCCCTTTAACGATATTTTTTAAAATCTCCGCCCTTTTATAAGCCGGAAGTCTTTTGGTAATCTCAAATGCCTTTTGAGAAGAAAGAACAGCATCTTCTAAATCTCGTTCTTCAGCAAAATAAACATGGGCAACGGTCTCATTGTTGTAAGGGTTTTTTATCGTTTCTTTTTTTGGCGATTTCCGCCATTCGCCATTGATGAGAAATTTATATTCCCTGTCCGCCATTTTTTGATTATTTCAAAAAAACAAGCTTTCGTCAAATTTTTATTGCAATATTTTTTTGTTAGTATGATAGTTATTTTATGGAACAAAGCCAGAAAGGTTTCTGGAATACCCTCAAAGCAAAATGGTATCAAAAGGGTCTTAAGTACAGCACACTGCCGAAAGCGGCGCTGAGTATTATTCTGCCAAAGACAAAAGACTGCAAGACCTTTCTTGATGTTGGCTCCGGCTGCGGGACTCTGGCCATACCGCTTGCAAAGGCAGGGAAGAAGGTTACGGCCATTGACCCCTCGCCTGCCATGATAAAACTTTTAAACGAGGAGATAAAAAACCTTGTCCCTGCAATCTTTAAGCAGGGAAAGAAGCTGAAAAACATAAAAACAATCAATGCTGCATGGGGAGAGGTGGAGATAAAATCGCACCATGCAATCCTCTGCGCCAATGTGCCTGAGCTTTTGAAAGACTCCGTAGATTTTTTAAAACAGGCGAATGCCCTTGCAGGGAAGGCGGTATTTCTTATAGAGGGCGCAGACCCGAATGCCGACAAATTTTATTATAAAGAACTCTATCCACTTTTATTCAATAAACCGTTTCTGCCGAGAACAGATTATCTAAAGACATACACAGACCTTCACAGCCTCGGCATCTTTGCCAATGTGGAAATCATAGAATATAACTTTGACCAGCCTTTTGACGGCATGAATGATGCTCTGGAATTCTGGAAAGAGTATATGGGCATTGTCACAGCAGAGCATGATGAGAAACTCAGGAAATTTCTTGAAGGAAAATTAGAGAAATTCAAAGACGGTCTTCTTGCAAAATTTCATAAGAAGTCAGCGGTGATTTGGTGGAAGAAGTAAGGCGGTGAAAAATCCTCGCCTTTAGGCGGCGGTAGTCTCCTTTCCTCTTAATTTTCCTACCCATCGCCCTGCATATTTAACCAACTTATCCAACCCTTCCCCAGTTGCTGCTGATACAGAGAAAACCAGCATATCTTTTTCCTTAAAAAATTTGAGCAGTCCGGAAAGCCTTTCCCTTGCCTCAGTAATGTCAACCTTATTGAGGGCGACAATCTGCGGCCTTTTTGCCATGTCAGAATTAAAGGCCTTAAGCTCTGTATTTATTATCTCGAAATCTCTTATAGGGTCTCGCCCTGTCTGAGGAGAGATATCTATGAGATGGATAAACAGGCTTGTCCTTTCAATATGTTTTAAAAATTTTATACCGAGGCCCTTTCCCGTATGCGCGCCTTCTATGAGCCCCGGTATATCTGCAACAACAAAATCCTGATGCCCGCCAAATCTTACAACGCCGAGATGAGGCTGAAGCGTAGTAAATGGATAATCTGCAATCTTGGGTTTGGCCGCCGATATATGCGATATGAGCGTGGATTTGCCTGCATTGGGAAAACCTATGATGCCTACATCTGCCAAAAGCTTTAATTCCAGATGGAGCCACCTTTCCTCCCCTTTTTCCCCCGGCTGGGCAAATTTCGGGGCCTGATAAGTGGAGCTGGCAAAGAAGGCATTGCCTTTTCCTCCCCTCCCGCCTTTTGCAATGATAATGCTCTGGCCGTCTCTGGTTAAATCCTCTATAATCTCGCCGCCCTCCGCGTCTTTTATAACTGTCCCGACCGGCACATGGATTATAAGATTCTGTCCATCCTTGCCTGCGCAATTTTTCCCCTGGCCGTGTTCTCCTCTTTCTGCCGCATAATGCTTTTTGTATTTAAAATCCAAAAGACTTGCAAGCCTTGAGTCAGCGACAATAGATATATCCCCTCCTTTGCCGCCATCTCCGCCGTCCGGCCCGCCTTTCGGGATATACTTCTCTCTGCGAAAACTTACACAGCCCCGGCCGCCGCTGCCCGCCTGAGCATATATTTTTGCCTCGTCAATGAATTTCATCTGAATAAAAATAAAAAGGCGAGGGGATTTAACCTTTATCCCTCGCCTTAAAATTAAAGGGCATTATGCAACACAATTGCAGGACCTCATGGAGAGGTTGCCAGCGTATTATAATGGCAGAACATTTACCAGCTTTTTATCACCTCTATCCACATATTGAACAGTACCTGCGATTCTGGCGTAAAGTGTATAATCCTTCCCAAGCCCTACATTCTGGCCCGGATAGATTCTGGTTCCTACCTGACGGACAAGGATGCTCCCGGGGGACACAACCTGACCTCCGTATCGCTTCACCCCGCGCCTCTGGCCGTTGCTATCTCTGCCGTTTCTGGAACTCCCGCCTGCTTTTTTATGAGCCATCTCTCCCTCCTCAATAAAACAGAAAGTTGTAAGTTGTAAGTTGTAAGTTGTTTTACTACTTACTACTTACTACTTACTGTTTTTTACGCCTTTATTTCCTTTATCCTTACACTGGTGAAGCTTTGTCTATGGCCAATCTTTTTGTGAAAGCCTTTTCGCCGCTTCATCTTGAATGCGATAACCTTTTTAGCCTTACCTTGTTCTATAATCTCAGCTACCACCACAGCGTTGGCAAGGATTGGCCGGCCTACCTTTACTTCTTTATCAGTCCCAACCATTAGCACATCTTTAAATTCTATTTTGCTGCCTGCGTCGCCAGGCAGCTTTTCTACCTTTAGAATGTCGCCTTCCGAAACAGTCTGCTGCTTTCCACCGGTCTTTATTACCGCGTACATCTTTTTATCCTCCGATTTTAGATTGCGTTTGTTGATATGTAAGAGCTAAAAAGCCCTGCAACATTTTTCCAATATGCAGGGCTTGGCATCTCAAAAAACCTTATTAAAAATTATACCGCAAAAGAGACAGCGTTCGCACCACCTCTGTCTTTTCATCACGCTTATCCTGCAGAATATCGGTTTTCACTTCAGGTACATTGAAAGTAACTTTGCCGTTCTCTATCTCCGCCAGCGCCTTGGTAGAGCTGGCCAGACCAATGGCTGCACCTGCTATGATACCGCCGCCTGCGCCAAATGCCACATAGTTCCAATGTTGGTCCGGCTTATCGCTGAGCAGCATAAATCCTACACCTATAAGGGCGCCAACTGCGCCGCCATATGCTGAATCCATGAAGATATTCTTCATTATCACCGTATCATCTGCAAATACCCGCGATGGAATTATCGGAATCAGCAGCGATAGTATAAGTATAAATATAATCAATCTCTTAGACATTTATCCCTCACAATTACTAACTAATGAAAATTATATTGATATTTATGTTGTTTGTCAAGAAAATCTTTAGCCTGGCGCCAATAGTGCGCGTTCTGCTATTTCGCCCGCCATATCATAATCTCCGGCATCGGTTATCAGCACATCAACAATATCGCCAGGAGAGGCCATGCCTTTATTGATATAAGTAACGCCGTCAATATTGTCCGGCGCCTGCGCTGTGGCGCGGCCTTTCAAGAGAAATTCCGTTTCATCGCTCAAGCCCTCCACCAGAACCCTCTGCATGCTTCCCATCAAGCTGCGATTCTTCTCTTTGGCAATCTTTGCCTGCGCCTTCATAATCTTTTTCAGCCGATCTTTTTTGACATTTTCAGGAATCTGTCCTTTCATCTTATGCGCCGGAGTATCTTCTTCCTGTGAATATTTAAATGCGCCGAGCCTGTCAAACCGCGTCTCTTTTACAAAATCCAAAAGCTCCTCAAATTCTTCTTCCGTCTCTCCGGGGAAGCCGACAATAAGGGATGTCCTTAATGCCGCGCCGGGCATCTCCTGCCGGATCATTTTTATAATATCTTCTATTTGCGTCTTTGTATGAGAGCGGTTCATTGCCCTGAGAATCCTGTTGTTTATGTGCTGAATCGGCATATCTATATACTTGCATATCTTTTCCTCATCCCTTATAAGCCGTATAAGATTTCTTGTAATCCTTATCGGATAGAGATAGAGGAGGCGCACCCATTCAATGCCGTTTATTTTTACCGCATGTTTGAGAAGCTGCTCCAGCCCTGTTGAATCACCCCTGTCCATTCCATAGGATGTAGAGTCCTGGTATGCAGAGTAGCGCGGAGTAGCCAGTATCCTAGGCGTGTCGTGGTCATGGACATACTGCGGGATTCCTGCAATAACCTTTTCCTTTGAGCCGTTTCTGATAATATCGGCAATCTTGGGATATTCCCCTGTGCCTATAAAGAAATCCACCTCAGGCATCTCCTTTGCCAGTTCATCTTTGTATCTCTGCGTAAGACAGCCGGCAACAATCAAAAGCCTGCACCTGCCTGTTTCCTTATACTGCGCAAGCCGTAAGATTGCCTCTATGCTTTCTTTCTTCGCA
>JACQEJ010000048.1 GCA_016200645.1 Deltaproteobacteria bacterium
TTGAATGTAAATCCGTTGCGGCATACAATTTCATAAGGCGCCTCCTGGGGTTGGATTGGAATTCTTTCCCCAAGCATATCAAGAATCTTTTGTTCTTGGTATGCAGGGGAGGTGCCTTTTATATGATTATCAGATTTATTTTTCAAGCCGCCCTTTTCTTTAATCCCGCAGAAAGAAGATATACGATAAGTTGATTAAGGCTGACGCCTTCTTCTTTTGCCTTTTCCAGCAGTTCCTGATGCAGGGATTTAGGAGTCCTGGCAAGGATTTTTCCGCTATATGCTTCTACTTTAGAAGGCTGTGGTATCTTTCTGCCTTGTTTCCTGGCTGTTTTAACCCATAATTCCTGCGCAATCCTTGCCTCTTTTATAGCTTCCTCCTCTGTTTCGCCAAATGCAGAGCAACCCGGCAAGTCAGGAATTATTGCTATAAAACCTTTGTCTTCCTCGCGATAAAAGACTTTTATTGAATAGTGTCGGCGCATATTGTTTATTCTCCTTTAATTGTCAGGTTGTAATTTTCTTACATCATGAGGGTTGTTCTTTGCTTTATCAAAAAGTTTTTGGATATTTCCCATTCAGCAAAACAATATTATATATATGATAGCATGTGTCAAATGAGACAATGGGCAAAAATGCCAAAAAAACAATTTGCCGCTCAGAAAAAATTTTGTTATGATACGAAAATTAAATCCGAAAGTATGCACACTATGACCGATATTCAAACACAACTTTCTCTCATAAAACGAGGCGCGGCAGAGCTTATCTTGGAAGATGAGCTTATAAAAAAACTGGAAACCGGCAAACCCCTCCGCATCAAGGCAGGCTTTGATCCCACAGCCCCCGACCTTCACCTCGGCCATACGGTTTTAATCCATAAATTAAAGCAATTTCAGGAATTAGGCCATCATGTAATTTTTCTCATTGGCGATTTTACCGGCATGATTGGCGATCCTACAGGCAAGTCTGAAACCAGAAAACCTCTTACAAAGGAAGAAGTTGCAAAGAATGCAGAGACATACAAGACCCAGATATTTAAGATTCTGGATGAGAAGAAAACCGAGATAGTATTCAACAGCCAATGGCTTGCCGCAATGAACGTTATAGATGTGGTGAAGCTGGGGGCAATGCAAACTGTAGCAAGGATGCTGGAGAGAGAGGATTTTAAAAAGAGGTTTCATAACCAGCAGGATATAACCATTTTGGAATTTTATTATCCGCTATTTCAGGCATACGATTCGGTCTATTTAAAGGCCGATGTGGAACTGGGAGGCACTGACCAGCTTTTCAATCTTCTCATGGGCAGAACATTGCAGAAAAGAATGGGGCAGGAACCCCAGGTGGTTATGACCATGCCGCTCCTTGAAGGAACCGACGGCGTGCAGAAGATGAGCAAGTCCCTTGGAAATTATATAGGGATTACCGAATCTCCGGGGGAGATATTCGGGAAGCTCATGTCCGTCTCCGATGAACTTATGGTCAGATATTATGAACTTTTAAGCTCTCTTTCCAACGGGGAGCTGGAAGCGTTAAAAGATGGATTAAAAAAAGGGGCAGTTCATCCGCGGAACGCCAAGGCCAGGCTTGCAAAAGAGATTGTTGCGCGTTTTCACGGAAATGATGCGGCAACTAAGGCGGCATCTGAGTTTGATAAGGTATTCAAATCCAAAGGTATCCCTGAAGAGATAGAAGAAAAGACCGTTGTTATTCAGAGTGAAGCAATAGGCATTGTTGACCTTTTAAAGAGAGCGGCTTTAACCCCTTCAACTTCAGAAGCGCGAAGGCTTATCCTGCAGGGCGGGGTGAGCGTTGAGGGGGAAAAGATAACTGATATAAACTTACGACTCCATGCTCATAAAGATTATCTGCTTAAGCTGGGCAAGAGAAGATTTGCAAAGGTCAGCATAAAAAATTAGGCGCTGCCTGATAAAAAAACACTTGCCTTTGTCTTCTTATTACGCTATATTTTGCATCAGATCTTAATCAGGGTGAAAGAATGATAGTTCAATGTGATGCCTGCAATACAAAATTCCGTCTGGATGATTCAAAGGTTACAGCAAAAGGCGTAAGGGTGCGGTGCACCAAATGCCAGAATGTCTTTGTGGTTATGCCGCCTCCCCCGTCTGAAGAAAAAGCCCCTCCAAGGCAAGAAGAAACCGTTGAGGTTTCTTTTGGAATGCCGCCTGAACCCTCTAAAAAAGAAGCGGAAGTAGATTTTAGCAGATCTCCTGAACAACCCGCGCCGCCAAGACAGGAAGAAAAAAAAACCGAACCCTCCCCGTGGGGCATGGAATTCACCTTCGAGGAAAAACCGAAAGAGGAGGAAAAGAAACCAGCATGGGATATAGGCCTTCCGCCTGAGAAAGAAGAGGCGCCGTTTTCATTTGAAGAGAAAAAAGAGGCCCCGCAGCCCAAAGAAGCGGGCAAGGAGATTGATTTTTCAGCTCCCCATTGGGGAGGAAAAGAAGCCGCTCCGTCATTTGAAGCAGAAAAAAAGACGGCTGCCCCGGAGCCATCGGGTTTCAGTTTCGAGGAAGGTTTTGCGCCGTCAGAGAAAACATCTTTTGAGATAGAAACACCTCCAACAGAAGAAGAATTCGTTGTCCATCCCAAAGAAGAGGCAAAAACCCTCGTGATGGAGGCCCCCTCAATAAAAGCGCCATCTCCCTCAGCGCCGGCAGAAAGTTTATTGGAAAAAGGGGTTGAAAAGCCAAAAGAGGTGTCATTTGAAGCCCCATCAGGAAGAAGGGCGCCCACTCGTATTGTAGTCGCTGCAGCCGTTGTTTTAGTATTGGCCATTGGGGCGGGGGTTCTTTATCTCAATATAGGAACCGGATTTTTGACAAAACCGGCAGCTCAGCAAAAAACCCTGGACCTTATCGGCCTGAAAGGGTATTACATAAATAATGTCTCTCTTGGTCCGTTGTTTGTCATAGAAGGGAAGGTGATAAGCAATCTGAATGCGCCAAAAGAGGTTGCGGGGATTCATGGCATGATATTTGATAAAACCGGAAAGTTGGTAAAGGACGCATGGGTTGCGCCGGGAAGGATAGCAGCCCAGGATGAGCTAAAAAATATATCCTCATCCGAACTGGAAAAAAGATTTAAGGATAAAAAAGGCGCGATACCGCCTAAAGGAACAGTTCCTTTCATGATAGTCTTTCAGGGCATTCCCGGAGAGCTGGCAGAATTCAGTGTAGAGATTGGTCAGTAACGCAGTGAGTAGTTAGCAGTAAGCATAAATTGGCAACTCAAGGCTTCTGTCTAAAAATTTATTATTCCGTCCTTACCCCTTTCAAACCTTGCCGATCCGATGTTGGAAAAACTCTCCACCTTTGCAAAAAAACTGGCTCAAGACATATCGTCCCTGCCTGAGCATGATATGCGGGTTCAGCTCCTCGGTCGCAGGCTGGCCGGTCTGGAGCCGGAGGACGCTGCCCATGTGCTGAATGCCTTTTACGACAGAGCCGCTGACCATCTCGAATTCAGGAAGGCAAGAGCTACAATGGCAGACCCGCACGAGGTAATTTCCGTTGTGGGTGAGGAAAAGAGCAGACTCATTTATCTTGCATCTCTGGAGCTCGGGCTAAAAAAAGTGAGTAGGCTTTTTACAGACCTGCCGCCGCATAAGAAAGGCTATAGCGGCTATGACACAGAAGAGGATGGTAAAATGGAACACATAACATTGGGGGAAAGAAGGACTATATCAAAGGGGTGGATAAAAGATAAACTGGACAGACTGTTATCCGATCCCGACCCGCTCGTAATTGCCAATATCTTAAATAATCCGAGGATTACAGAAAAAGAGGCGGTTAAGATAGCGTCAAAAAGACCAAACTCGCCAAAGATACTGACGCTCATATCAACACATAAACGATGGGTGGCACGGTATACCATAAAAAAGGCATTGGTTCAAAACCCCTATACACCGCCCCGCATATCCCTTGGATTGTTGGAATTTCTCCTTTTTCAGGACTTAAAAGAGGTAGCTAAGGATGAGAATTTGCATCCGCAGGTTAGGATGGCTGCAAAAGAACGGCTGGAAGAGAAAGATTAGCAGGGGCGAATGGCCGCCTGCCTGCGCTGCGGCAGACAGGTTCGCCCCTGCGCTGCCATTACCCCTTCTTTGCAGGCTCTTCAGGTTTTTGAGCTGTAGATTCCAATTTTTCCTTTTGCGGGGTCACATCTATCTCAGACTCAGATGACGCCTTTTTAAAATTCTTTATGGCCTGACCGAGCGATGAACCAATGCTGGGCAGCTTGCCGGCGCCGAATATGACCAGAACAATGATGAGGATTAGGATAAGCTCCTGTGTTCCTATGCCAAACATATAAAAAACCTCCTTTTTTAAAATATAACATATTTTCAGGCGATGTCAAAAAGATTGTTTTCCCCTATGTCAATAAAAACATTAAAGCTCACAGATAATAGTCAGTTTATTCTTTTTCTCTTCATTTCTCTGCTTCTGCACATCGGCATACTTTTCATTGTTCCGCAGGGTAAAGATGGTAAAAAGATTTCGCCGGGGTTGATACCTGTTGATGTCATAGAACTCCCAAGGCCGGCGCAGATAAAGGAGCCGGAGGCCGCAGAGCAAAAGTCCGAGGTAAAGAAAGAAAAACCCCAGGCATTGCCGCCATCGAGGCAAGCAGGTTCTTCTCCTGTATTTCCTGTAAAAAAAGACCTTGCAAAGCTGCCGCAAGAACCTCTGCCCACCGAAACCAAGCCTGTGGAAGAAAAAACAAAACAGGGACTTTTGACGAAAGAAGCGCCTATAGGAAAAAAAGAAATATCTCCTTCAACATCTTCATTGGAGGAAAAAAAACCTTTAAATCTCTATCCCACAGGAGAACGACTTGCAGAATTATCGGAGAAATATGAAAAAGAAACGCCTACTGCCGAAAAAGATAAAAGCATTTCTCTCAATGCAAACGAACCGAGATCTATCTCATATCTTCAAACTCTCAAAGGCATGATTAAAGATAAATGGGAATACCCTGAAGCTGCTGCGAGGGATGGAGAGGCAGGAAGGCTCTGGATCCGGTTCATCATAAGAAAAGAGGGGACGCTGGAAGATGTAATGCTGATAAAATCCTCCGGCTACCCTATGCTTGACGATGCCGCCTTATCCGCTATACGATTGGCAGCGCCTTTTTACCCTTTTCCTAAAAGTTTTGGCAGTCTTGAAAGAATAACCGTCAATGCATCTTTTGAATATGTGCTGGAACAATTTTCCCCTCTCATCAGAAACAGGCCGTAGGAGATTGTTTGTTGAAGGTATCAGAGATATTTTTTAGCATTCAGGGCGAGTCCACATATGTGGGGCTTCCATGCGTATTTATAAGGCTTGCAGGTTGCAACTTAAGATGCCGCTGGTGCGATGCCGCTTATGCCCAGACTCCTGAGCAGGGTGAAGATTTTTCCATTGAGCGGGTAATCGGCGAGATAAAAAAATTCAAGTGCAATCTGGTGGAGATTACCGGTGGTGAACCGCTGTCTCAGAAAGAAACACCGGCGCTGATAAATAGGTTGTTGAAACTCGGCTATGAAGCGCTTCTGGAAACCAACGGAAGCGTAGACCTCAAGCCGGTTGATGAGCGCGTTATCAAGATAGTGGATGTCAAATGCCCGTCCAGCGGCCACGTCGGAAGTTTTCTGATGGAAAATTTCAATTTTATCACCGTGCGGGATGAGATTAAATTTGTTATAGCAGACAGAAGGGATTATGAATTTGCCCGGGATTTTTTAGAAACATACATCCGGGATAAAACTACAAAGATTCTCTTTGCGCCTGTATACCCGCAGATGTCTTCTCAGGAACTTGCGCAATGGATACTGAAAGATGGTCTCAAGGTAAGGTTTCAGCTCCAGATGCATAAATATATTTGGGGCGAAGAGAGGGGGAGATAGATGCGGCTATTTGTTTTAAGCGCGCTCATTGTATATATCGCAAGTTTTATCCTTGTGACTTTATACCACCTGACAAAAAAAGGGCCCTTTGAGAAGCTTTCAAAAATCGCCCTTGTGGCCGGCCTCGTTATGCATACCATCGCCCTATTGATAAGGGCATACGAATCCGGCCATGCGCCAATGCTGGCCATGTATGAGACCCTTCTTTTTTACAGTTGGTCAACTGCGCTTGTAAGCGTTATTGTGATATTCAGATACAATGAAAGGCTTACAGAGCTTATAACCGTTCCGGGTGCTGTTCTGGCCATGATTTTTGCCCAACTAAATGAAACGTCATCCAAACCATTGACGTTAATTTTAAAAACCCGCTGGTTTGAAACCCATGTCATATCGTCCTTTGCAGCCTATGCCCTTTTTACCCTGGCGTTTGCAGGGGCGGTTTTATATTTGATTTCAGAACTCCGCACTGCCGCTCCGGGAGGGGACAAGCCCCTCCCCTACAAAAACTTTCAGGACATTGCTCATCGCAGCATTCTCTGGGGCTTTTGTTTTTTCTCCGCCTCCATGTTCGCAGGCGCAGTATGGGCATATCTTGCCTGGGGCGCATACTGGCTCTGGGAGCCGAAGGTCATCTGGTCATTCATTGTCTGGTTTTATTATGCAGGCGCAATGCACGCATACTATGTAAAAGAGTGGCGCGGAAAAGGACTGGCAATCGCGACAGTCGTAGGATTTTTTGTGACGCTGTTTACCTATCTCGGCGTAAGTCTCTTGATGAAGAGCAGTCACAGCTTTTAATATCCCCTCAAAATTTTCCAGACCTAATTATCATAAAAGTCAGCCAAAGTCCGAGAAAACCCGCTACCACAAACCCCACTATCCCCAGAAACGGGAACCCGAATAATTTTGGCCCTCCGCCGAATGCCATTACCAGAGAAGAGCCGATAATCAAGGCAGCCACAATTATGCCGAATGTAAGCCTGTTGGATGACCTGTCCATCTCTCCCATAAGATCTTCAAGACCTTTGTGCACAAAGTCTATGGTGAATTTATCGCTCATCATCTTTTTCAGTATCTGGCTCATCTGGGATGGAAAGGTGTGTATAAAGGTCTGATATTCCCTCACCGTGTCAACCGCGCCCTTTGCCGCAGCAGCCGGTCCAAACCTTTTTGCTATAAGCCTGCGGGCAAACTGCTGGCTTTCCACCAAAACATTTACCTCAGGATGCAAAAGCCTTCCCAGCCCCTCCAGTTCAAGGATGCATTTATCCAGCAGCAAGAGCTCTCTCGGCATCCGTATCCTGTATCTTGAAGCGAGTCGTATATAGTTCATAAACAGTTCGCCGACGCTTGTCGTTTTAAAAGGCTTTCCAAAGTAAGAGAAGAGCATGTCCTGATACTCCCTTTTAAACGCCGCCTCATCTATATCCTCCGGCAGAATCCCCATCCTCAGATAAACCCTTGTAAGAAGCTCATAGTCTTCTCTTACAAGGCCGACAAAGATATCCGCCAGATTTTCCTGCGTCTCTTTGTCTATCCTTCCGACAATTCCGAAATCAACAAATGCAACCTGTTCCGGCCCTACAACGAATATATTGCCCGAGTGGAGGTCTCCGTGAAAAACCCCGAATTCAAAAACCTGCCTGAACAGAATCTCAGCCACAATATGACTTAACTTCTCTGTATCTATTCCGCCTTCCTTGAGCTTTTTTATGTTATCAATCTTAATCCCTGTTATCCGTTCCATCGTAAGGACCTTTCTGCCTGTCAGATTCCAATAGATGCCAGGGATAATGACCCTTGGGTCATCGGAATGGTTTTTCTTGAACCTTTCTGTATAGCTTGCCTCCAGCGTAAAATCCATCTCTCTTTTTATGGTCATGGCAAATTCCTCCACCATGCCCACAGGGTCATAAACCCTGCTTTCCGGTATGTATCTCATAATGAGTTTTGCAAGATACTGAAGGATGGATATGTCATTGTCTATCGTTGTTTCTATATCAGGCCGCTGAATCTTTATGACAATTTGTTCTCCGTCTGCGGCAATGGCTTTATGAACCTGGGCAATGGATGCTGCGGCAACGGGTTTTTCCTCTATCTCTTTGAACAGCTCATTTACGGGTTTCTTAAACTCCTGCTCTATTACCTTGATGACATCCTGGAATGGAAACGGCGGGACTTCATCCTGAAGTTTTAAAAACTCCTTGATAAAATCTTCCGGCAGGATATCAGGCCGTGTGGAGAGTATCTGGCCGAACTTGATAAAGGTGGGGCCAAGCTCTTCAAAGGCAAACCGCGTCCTCACCGCAAGGGATACAGCCGCCTGTTCTGCAGATGCCTTTTTTCCTAGAATCCTTTGTGGAAGGGATATGAGTTTGGCGAGGTGTATCCTCTCTATGATTGGATAGAAGCCATGTTTCACCAGTATTGTAATAATCTGGCGCAGCCTTTGGATATTTTTATATGCGAGGTGGATGCGTAAAAAGGTCATTTTTTAAACCTCTTCCTTTTCTTCTCCCCTTCCAGCCACATATCTATCTGTCTTTTCCCTATATCCACATTTGCTATAAACACCTTCACCCTGTCCCCTATCCGGTATCTTTTTTTGGTGCGCTCTCCGACAAGGGAATGCTCTTTCTCCATAAAAGTATAATAGTCATCTTTCAAATTTGCCACATGAACAAGCCCTTCCACAAAATATTCCTCAATCTCCACAAAAAATCCGAAACCCGTAACGCCGGATATTATGCCGTTATAAACCTCGCCGACCTTATCCATCATAAACTGGCACTTTTTCAGATCAACGATCTCCCGCTCCGCTTCCATTGCGTTTCGCTCTCTGTTCGACGTGTGGCCCGCAATCTCCGGCAGGCTTCGCTCCCACCGCTCTTTGTCTTTTGATTGATATTGATGCTTAATGACTGATTTCAGAATCCGGTGAACGATTAAATCAGGGTATCTGCGGATGGGCGAGGTGAAGTGCGTATAATATTCAAACGCAAGGCCGAAGTGTCCGGCATTTTTTTCCGAATATCGCGCCTGTTTCATGGAGCGGAGCAAGATGTGGTTTATCAGTTTTTCTTCAGGCTTGCCTTCGGCCTGTGATAATACCTGCTGAAGGGCAGTAGGGGCGACCGCGTAGGTCGCCCCTACATGAGGATTGTTGAGCTGGTATCCGAAATTTCCGATAAATTCTTTAAACTCGGATATGCTCTCCGCATCAGGTTCTTCGTGGATTCGGTAGAGAAAGGGGAGTTTTAGTTGAGCGATGTGCCTTGCCACAGCCTGATTCGCCGCAAGCATGAATTCCTCGATTATCCGATGGGCGATGTTGCGCTCGGATTTTACAATGCCTTCAACCTTGCCTTCTATGTCAATGATAATTTGCGGCTCAGGCAGGTCAAAGTCAATGCTTCCCAGCTCTGTGCGCCGTTGTTGCAACTTGAGACAGAGTTCTTCCATTATTTTCAGGTCGCCGATAGAAATACCACGGCGGGGCGTCTCTCCATCGCCTGCAAGCAATTCCTTTACCTTTGTATAGGTCAGCCTTTCGCAGCTGTTGATAACGCTCTCGTAAAACCTGCTGTGCAGAACATTTCCCTCATGGTCAAAGTCCATCTCCGCGGTAAGCGTGAGCCTGTCAACATGGGGATTCAAGCTGCATATCCCGTTGCTGAGCGCCTCAGGGAGCATGGGGATGCACCGGTCAGGGAAGTAAACGCTAGTTCCGCGCTGGTACGCCTCCGTATTCAGATGACTCCCTTCTCTCACATAATGCGCCACATCAGCGATAGACACCCACAGCTTGTAACCCTTGCCCGTCTTTTCTATGGAAACCGCATCGTCAAAATCCTTTGCCGTTTCCCCGTCAATCGTTACCGTAGTCCTTTTCCGCAGATCCACCCTTCCTGCAATATCCCGCTCCAAAACCTCCTGTGAAATCTCCTTTGCCTCGGCAACCACCGGATGCGGGAATCGGTGCGGCAGGCCGTATTTTTTCACAATGACCTCAATCTCCACATCAGGGTCGTCATACTCGCCAAGCACAGCCACAATCTTCCCAAGAGGCGCCATGCGCTCCGCAGGCCAGCGCGTTATCTCAGCCTCAACAATTTCTCCCGGCTTTGCATTCCTTGTCTCTTTTTGCGGAATGATAACTTCTTGTAAAATCTTTTCATCGGACGGCACGACAATCCCGAATCCTTTCCCCTTTTCAAACCTTCCGACAATGCTTTTGTGCGCCCGCTCGATGATTCTTATAATGCGCCCTTCTCTCTTGCCGTCGCCTCTGCCGCGCCCCTCAACCCGCGCTGCAACCTTGTCATTGTGCATGGCGCCTTTCATGTTTCCGGGATTTATGAAAATATCATCTCCGCCATCCTCCGGTATAACAAAACCAAACCCTTTGGCATGGCAGGTAAGCTCGCCTACAACAAGATTCATCTTTGCGGGAATGCCATACCGCTCCCCGCGAATCTTGATAACATGGCCTTCTTCCATCAACTCGCTCAAGAGCCGCTTGAACTGTTTTTTTTCTTTTTTGGGGGTTTGAAATTCCTGCGTCAGTTCTTTGAACGACAACGGCCGGTAAGCCTTGTCCTGCATGAAGTGGAGGAGAATGGGTTTGTCGGGGATATTTGTGGGTTTTGGTGGCATAGGTTGTTTAACATCTGTCTGAAGTCAATTCAGCCCCAAACTTTTCATAAGCCGCGCAAGCTTTTTATCAACCCTTGCGCGTTTTGCAAGCGACAGCAATGCCTGGCGGTCGTATTCCGCTTCCATCAACAGCTTTGAGGCATCTGCTATATCCTGAAAACTTCCCGCCTTCAATTTGAGAAGTATCAGCCCTTCTGGCCTTGCTACGGGAAGGATTACCCCCTTGAATATCCGGGCGCGGGCTCCGCTCCTGACTATTTCGCTTTCCCATTTTCTGCCGGCGAAAATAATATCAACCGACACCCCTTCCCCTGAAACAACTTTGAGGCAGAATTTTATGTCATCCTCCGGCGCCCCTGTCTTGAGAGAGCCTTGAAACCCTGAATCCGTAAGGATCTTCAACAATCCATTTTCAATCGCCCTGCGGTCGGCTTTATCAAGATCAACCATCAGGTCAATATCCTTTGTAGCCCTTGGCGTTACCCAGCCGCTCACAGCCAACCCGCCGATAAGGGCATAGGCATTTATATGTTTGTCCTTATCAAGTATCCCGATTATCTTCCTGATGGTTTTTTCCATATAAGCTGTTCCGAAAGCCTGATAGCTTCCCTGATTCCTGCGGACACGGTTTGGACGGCAGCCGGTTTTGCCGCCGCATTTGCTCTGACATGTTTCCCTTTGCAGGAAAATGTATCCAGAATATCCATTCTCTCATAAAATGTTAATGGCTTTTTTTTCATAATAATTTTCTACAGCCCCACAATATTATACCCTGCATCCACATAGATAATCTCTCCGCTTACCCCGCTGGACAGGTCGCTGCACAGATAGAGCGCAGTCTTTGCCACATCCTCTGCCGTAACATTTCTTTGCCACGTCCTCTGTCGTAACATTTCTCCTAAGAGGCGCCTTTTGCTCCACAACGCCGAGTATGTCTCTGAAGCCTGAAATGCCCATTGCCGCAAGGGTTTTTATCGGGCCTGCGGAAATGGCATTGACCTTGATGTTTTTCTGCCCCAGGTCTGCGGCAAGATATTTGACGCTTGCCTCCAGCGCGGCCTTTGCAACGCCCATGACATTGTAATTCGGCACTACCTTTTCGCTGCCGTAATAGGTCATGGTGATGATGCTTCCTCCGCCACGTCCTTCCATCAAAGGATACGCCCGCTTTGCCATCGCAACCAGAGAATATGCGCTCACATCCATAGCCAGCCTGAATCCTTCCCGCGAGGTGTCCGCATAAAGCCCCTTGAGCTCTTCTTTATTGGCAAACGCGACGGAATGAACCAGAATATCCAGCCCGCCCCATGTCTCTTTCACCTTGCTGAACACCGCATCTATCTCATCATCCTTTGCAACATCGCACGGCAAAATCAGCTTTGAGCCTACGCTCTGCGCCAGCGGCACAACCCTTTCTTTAAGCGCATCGCCCACATAGGTGAACGCAAGCTCCGCGCCTTCCTTGTGCAGCGCCTGCGCAATAGCCCACGCAATGCTCCTTTCATTTGCAACGCCGAAGATAATCGCTTTTTTATTTTCCAATAAACCCATACCTGCCTCCCTTAAAAACAGTAGATAGCATGAGATAGACGGCAGACAGAGAAAAACAAAGGCTTTCCTGTCTACTGCCTACTTTCTACCGTCTACTTTTATTTGTTATCTTTCTATCACTATTTGAAGGGCATTTCAATCATTTTACTAGTTAAACTGCTGGAGAAAAGATGCTGCATTCGAGATTTATATCCAGGCTACAAGGTAAACAATGTATCCGATATACATCGCAACAAGCATTGCGCCTTGCAGGCGGCTTATTGCATTCCCCGGTTTCATAAAAATATAGAGCGCGAGGCTTATAAATATCATCACCGGCATATGGAAGTTCAAGGCCTCCGGATTTACTGCGATAGGCTGTACTGTCCCTGTAACGCCGATGATAAACAGTATATTGAATATGTTGCTGCCGACGATATTCCCTATGCTTATATCCGCCTCTTTTCTCAATGCGGCTACTGTGGATGTGGCAAGCTCCGGCAGCGATGTGCCTGCGGCAACTATGGTCATGCCTATAATCAATTCGCTTATCCCCATTGTCCTGGCAAGGGAGACAGCAGCCTTCACCAGCATTTCTGCGCCGATAAAAAGAACCATGAGACCTGCTGCAATAAGGATGATGTCTTTCGCAATGTTGTCTCTCTTTTGAAAAAATTCTTTGTATTCTTCTTTTACTTCCCGAGCCGCTTTCCTGGAAACACTGATTGTATAAATGATGTACGCCCCAAAGATTACAGAGAAGAGAATGCTGTCTATGCGTGAAATCACCCCATCTATTGAAACGATAAAAAGAAGCGCTGCGGCAAAAATCATAAGCGGGGTTTCGAACCTGAGAAGCTTCATGTGGACTGAAAGCGGGCGTATTATTGCGGACAAGCCGAGGATAAATCCGATATTTACAATATTGCTGCCAACGATATTGCCTAGGGCAATGTCAGGCAGCCCTTTCAATGCGCCAATAAAGCTCACGACAAACTCAGGCATGGATGTGCCAAAGGCAACAACCGTTAAGCCTACTACAACAGGCTGGACATGAAGTGAAATCGCAAGGCGGGCGGCGCCCCTGACAAGCCATTCTGCGCCGAGATAAAGGAGCGCAAGGCCGGCGAGGAAAAGCAAAGGATCAATCAACCCATCTCCCTCTCAATATCCTTTATAGCCTTCTTCGATTCAAAGAACGCCATGCCGAGGGGCTTGTTTTTTTCCATGGTAACCACAAGGTAGTAGCCTTCCTTGATTGTGGATAGGGCGATTTTGGCAAGCTCTGTGGATATGCCGATTGTCTTAACGCCATCCCCGATAAAAGCATTCGGGGACATGTTTTCTCCTTTTAAACGAGTTAACGCATCGCGCGTACGGTTCAGGATGATGTCTTTGTGCGCACCTATGGCAGGGAGGTCAATATCCGAAATTTTAGAAAAGTCTGCCACAGCCTCGCCCTCCCAATCCAGCAGAATAGCGCCGGTGGCGCCTCGCGTCTTTTCAACAAGGGTTTTTAAAATGGCTTTGAAGGGCATAAAACAAAGTTGCAAGTTGCAAGCAAACAAAAAATATGGTTGCGAGTTTCAAGTATTTACTTGTAACTTGAAACTTGCATCTTGCAACTGTTTTCAATTCAACCGTACCGACACAATCTTTGATACCCCGGCCTCTTCCATGGTAACTCCAAACAGGGTGTCTGCTATCTCCATTGTCCTCTTGTTGTGAGTTATGAGAATGAATTGAGACTTTTTGGCCATCTCCTTTAAAAAGCCGTTAAATCTGTCTATATTGGCGTCATCAAGAGGCGCATCAACCTCGTCCAAGAGACAGAAGGGGCTGGGCTTGATTAAAAATATTGAAAAAATCAAAGAGGTGGCTGTAAGCGCCTTTTCTCCGCCTGAAAGCAGGCTTATGCTCTGAAGCCTTTTGCCAGGCGGCTGGGCCACAATCTCAATGCCGGATTCCAGCAGGTCCCCCTCATCCACAAGCCTGAGTTCCGCCTTGCCGCCCTGGAAGAATTCTGGAAAAACCTCCTGAAACTTGAGATTGATCGCGTCGAAGGTCTCCTTAAACCTCTGCCGTGTTGTCCTGTTGATCCTGTTTATTGCCTTGTGCAATGTCTCTACCGAACTATTCAGATCCGTCTGCTGGTCAAGAAGGAACTGGTGCCGCGTCTCAAGTTCTTTATACTCCTCTATTGCGCCGAGGCTCACCTCGCCCAGCTCCGTTATTTTCTCTCTCAGCTCATTCATCCTCGCTGCCCTTGCCTCTTTATCCAGAGCCGCCGCCTCTTCTGAAGGAACATAATCATCCAGGGCGGCGCCGTACCGCTCTGCCATCCTTTCAATAATACGACCGGTATTGAGCTCAATATCCTTCAGCGCAAGATTTATTGCATTTGCCTCTTCCTGCAGCCCTGCCATGTTTTTCTTTATGCCGTTTAGCGCCTCTTCAAGCCGGTTTGCCTCTGTGACTGTCTGATTAATCCTTTCTTCCTGCAAGACCTCTTCTTTCCGGATGCTGTCCATTATTTTTAACGACCCTTCTACTGCTTCTTTTATTTTTGCAGCCCTCCCCTCCTGTTCACCCCTCTCCGCCCTCCCGCCTTCTATTTCATCCTGCTTCCCCCTTATTCTGTTTCCTATATCCGCCAGAAAAGACTCTTTACCCCTCATCTGCGCTTTAACGCTTTCAAGCCTCTCTCCGGAAGAGGCAAGCTGAACCTTGATGGCGGTAACAATGCCTGAAAGCTCATCCTTTTTCCTGTATATCTCCGAAACCTCATCCGCGGCTATCTGGAGCGCGGTTTCCATTTCTTTCAATTCTGTCTCAGCCGATTCTCTATCCTTTAAAAGCTGATTCTTTTTTACTGCTATGCCCTCCAGTTCTTTCCCCGCCTCCTGTATTTCCGAATTCAAGGCTTTAAGCCTTTCTCTTATCCGCTCTCCCTCAGCCTCGTCCCTCTTTAATTCGCCGCCGATATTTACCAGCTCTATCTCTTTTGAGTGGCTGTCTTTTTTCAATCCATCCAGATTTCTCCGGTTTGCCTCTGCTTCGTGTTTTAGTGTTTTTATTTCTTCTTCTGTTTTCAGAATCACTTTTTCCAGATCAGCAACAACAACGGTCAGACCCTTTATCTCTCTTTTCTTCTGAAGAATCCCCCCATCTTTTCCATTTGAATAACCGCCTGCGATAACCCCATGCCTGTCAATCATGTCTCCATCCGGTGTAACAAATGTCTTGTCAAGGCCGTTGGACTTCCATAGCGCAATGCCGCGATTTAAGTCCTTGACCAAAAACACATCTCCCAGAAGATACCTGGCAATGGGGCTGTATCCTTCCTTTACCCTGATATGACTGATAAGCGCCGTTGTATCGGGGTAAGGGCTGGACTCTTCTGCCGTATATTCACTCAGCCTCGCCCCGTGGAGCGGTATAAAACTCCCCCTTCCTTTAGCCTGCCTCTTTAAGTATTCAACAGCCTCAACGCCCTCCTCATGGCTCTCTACAATTACATACTGAAGCCTCTTTCCCAGAACCGCCTCAACCGCCTTCTCATATTGGGCCGATGTCTCAATGACATCCGCCACAAGGCCGTGTATTTCTGACCCTTGACCCTTGACCCCTGACCCTTCTTTTTTATCCAGCACGATGGCCCTTACGCCATCCTCAAAGCCCTCCATATTTTTTTCCAGTTCTCTGAGGGTATGCAATCTGGAGGATGTCTGGGTAAGCCCTTCTTTAAATCCATTCAATTCATTTTCTTGCAACGCAATTCTTGCTTCCAGTTCTTTAAGCTGTGCCGCCGTCAATTCCTGGGTTTTTTCTATATCATATTTTCCCTTTTCAATTGCTTCTTTTCTGTTTTTTAATTCCGCAATCCGCAATCCAAAATCCGAAATCTTGGAATCAAGCTCTTCCTTTTCCCGCAGAAATCTGCCGATTGCCAGATTCAACCTCTCCTCATCCTTCAGATAGCCGGCGATATTGTTTCTGATTTGAACCGCTTTATTTCCTATATCATCTTTTCTTTTTCTTAACCCCTGACTTCTGACTTCTGACTCCTGACTCCTTCTTTCTACATCCTTGAGCGCATTCTCTTCGTTTAAAAGCCTTGCCCCTTCACTTTCCACAGCAAGGGTCAATTCATGCGAAACCCTGTTCAACTCATTTATTTCAATGCCTACGCTCTCTGTCTGGTTTTTAAGCTCCTCTATCTCTTTTAAAAGTCTTTTTTCATTTCTTTTAAGCTCGTCTATCCTCAGATCGCAAACCTGCAGCTCTTTTTCTTTATCCTGAACCAGGCTATTTATCTCAAATGCCTTCTGTCTGATGGCTTTTAAATCATTCTCTTCTTCCAAATATCTTCTCCGCACATCCTCAAGACCGCTCTGTTTTTGCAGCATGGCGGTTGAGAGTTCCAGTTCCTTTTCCTTGAGCGCGCTGAGTCTCTTTTCTGTTTCAGACTTTTTTTCCTTCAAGGCCTTATACTCCTCGAACGCCAAATAGAGCTCAAGCCCTTTCAGCTCCTCTCGCATCACCTTATATCTTTCAGCCTTCTTTGCCTGACGGTTTAAGGAGTTCATCTGCCTTTTTACCTCACCGATAATATCGTTTACTCTGGTAAGGTTTTGCCTTGTTGCCTCAAGCCTTCTCAAAGCCGCATCCTTCCGGCTCTTGTATTTATTGATCCCCGCGGCTTCTTCAAACAGGACGCGCCTCTCATCCGGCTTCGCATTCACAAGCCATCCGACCTGTCCCTGCTCAATGATTGAATATGCCCGTGTGCCGATGCCTGTATCGGTAAATAGGTCAACGACATCCTTGAGCCTGCACTGAACCTTGTTGATATAATATTCGCTCTCTCCTGAACGATAGAGCCTCCGCGCTATTTCTATCTCTGTGAAGTTTACATACGCTGCCGGCGCAATCCCCTCCTCGTTGGAAAGGGTCAAAACCGCCTCTGCCATGCCGATGGGCTTCCGCGATTCGCTGCCGTTAAAGATAATATCCTCCATGAGCTTGCCGCGCAGATGCCGGGCATTCTGCTCCCCCAGCACCCACCGGATCGCGTCAACGATATTGCTCTTTCCGCACCCGTTCGGCCCGACAATGGAGGTAACGCCCTTTGGAAAGACAAGGGATGTTTTGTCTACGAAGGATTTAAAGCCGTGGATTTCAAGTCTTTTGATTTTCACCCTGCAAATACTCCTTAAACTGTCATGCCGAACTCGTTTTGGCATCTCCTTAGACCCTAAAATAAATTCATGGTGACATTCCTGAAAATCCTATCAGAGTTTTAATTCCTTGTAAAGCAAAAAATACAATAAGAAGGGTAATTTAACTTTTGACCCCACTATATATAGTAGCTGATATTCTTTTTGCTTACAAGTTTTTTTAAGGCACCCAAAAATAGACTTTGATTTTTAGCAATAAACGGGACACCCATTAAAAGGCCCCTGTCAAGAGCAAAAAACATCCCAAAGCGAGAAAAAGTATTTTTCCCTTGCCTACTATTTCAATAATGAGCTATCAGCCATCTCTGCCATTCCCGTAGTTTCTTTAATTTCGA
>JACQEJ010000049.1 GCA_016200645.1 Deltaproteobacteria bacterium
GCTAATAAGGTTTTTGCTGTGGATGTCGGGAAAGGGCTTCTGGACTGGCATTTGAGGCATGATAAAAGGGTTGTGGTTTTAGAAGAAAGGAACATCAGGCATCTTGAATTTAATGATATTGGAGAAAAGGTTGATATTGCCGTCATAGATGTTTCGTTTATTTCATTGGAGAAGGTAATTCCAAAGGCGAGGGAATTCCTGAAACATAAAGGGACAATCCTCGCTTTGATAAAACCGCAGTTTGAGGCTGAAACAAAAGAGGCGGGAGCAAAGGGTATCGTCAAAGACCCTGCAACACATGCTAAGGTTATTGAGAAGATAAAGACATTTTCCGAAGAACTCGGATTTATCGTAAAAGGCATCTCAGAATCGGCAATAAAGGGGGCAAAGGGCAACAGGGAATTCTGGATATGCCTGGAGGTCTAATATGGCTGCTAAAAAACTTGGAGAACTTTTGGTAGACGCATGGCTTATTACAAAAGAGCAATTAGATATTGTCCTTGAAGAAGAAAAAAATCAAAAAGGGAAAAGATTAGGGACATTGCTTGTTGAAAAAGGTTTTACAACAGAACTTGATATCGCCCAGACCCTGGCATTTCAGCTAAACATACCCTATATCGACCTTCATACCGCAGTGATAGACCCTGAGGCAATTAAGCTTGTGCCTGAAAATCTTGCAACAAAACATATTATTATCCCGCTCTACACCGAAAAGAGAAATATCTTGAGGATTGCAATGGCAGACCCGCTGAAGATGGAAGCCCTTGATGATATAAGATTTTCCACCAACTACGAATGTTCTCCAATGGTTGCAACCCAGACTGACATACTTCTGGCCATAAAGACGCATTATCACCTTTCTCTTCCAATAGAGGAGATTGTAGGCGATATGGTTAAAGAGAAGTTTATAGAGATAGTCCATGACAAGGAGCATATCAAAGACACTGAAGAACTGCTGAAGAAAAGCGAGGCCCCGCCTATTATAAAGATGGTAGACTCCATAATAATACACGGCATAGAAAGCAGGGCGAGCGACATACACATAGAGCCGCAGGAGCGCATGGTCAAGCTCCGGGAGCGGGTTGACGGTCTCATGAGGGATGTCATGCAGCTTCCTAAATGGGTTCAGGGCGCAGTAACATCAAGGATAAAAATCATGGCAAATATGGATATTGCGGAAAGAAGGGTCCCGCAGGACGGCAGGATACCGGTGAGAATAACAGGGCGTGAGCTTGACCTCAGGATATCAACCCTGCCAACGCAGTATGGCGAAAAGGTTGTTATGCGCATCCTCGATACAAAGACCACATCGCTTACCATGGACGAGATCGGTCTTTCCGCATCGGCTCATGACAGGATAAAGGCAATTATAGAAAGGCCCCAGGGCATAGTGCTTGTTACAGGGCCGACAGGAAGCGGCAAGACATCAAGCCTTTATGCAATGATTAGTCATATAAAGACTCCGGAGGTTAATGTAATTACCCTTGAAGACCCTATTGAATATAAATTGGAAGGCGTGAACCAGGTGGCGATAAATGAAAAGGTGGGGCTGACATTCGCATACTGTCTCCGGTCTGTGCTGAGGCAAGATCCTGATGTGATATTTGTAGGAGAGATGCGCGATACGGAAAAAGCGGAGATAGCCCACCAGGCCTCAATTACCGGCCATTTGGTGTTTTCCACCTTGCATACAACAGACGCAATTTCAACAATAATAAGGTTAAAGAATATGGGAATCCAGCCGTATCTTATGGCATCTGCCTTAAACGGCATTGTTGGCCAAAGGCTTGTAAGAAAGATATGCGAGTCCTGTAAAACATCGTATATGCCGCCGGAGGAGGAGCTGCTTACTGTAGGCGTAAAGGCAAAAAAGGAAGATAGGCCTAATCTCTTCAGGGGCAAGGGATGCAAGGAATGCGGAGGGACCGGCTATCACGGCAGGACAGGCGTGTTTGAGGTGTTGGTAGTTAACAGCCAGATTAAAGATATGATAGTCTCTGATGAATCAGAGGAGGCCATAAGAAAGATAGCCATCGCCAGCGGTATGATTTCTATGTATAGGGATGGGATCGCTAAAGTAAGGCAGGGGATTACCACATTGGATGAGCTTCAGCGCGTAGTTTTTGCCAAAGAAAAAGAGATAATAGATATAGTCTGTCCAGGCTGCTCGGAAGTTATTCGCTCGGAATTTGCCACCTGTCCGCACTGCGGATACTCGGTTGCGCTCAAGTGCCCATCCTGCGGCAGAAAGCGGGACGCTGCATGGAGCCGCTGCCCATACTGCAGCGCAGCATTGAATAAACCCCATTCCACCCAGTCCTGAGTCATGCTAACAGCAAATCTTGTAAGCATCCAAGATTTAGGCTTACAATGAAGCCAAAAAATCTGCGGACGGCAGAGGCTCATATTGAAATTTTTCAGGACAAAACAAATTTTGCAGCGCTTCTTTCCCCGACCCCAGCGCCTTCGTATTTTGCATTGCAAGGCAGGTTTCCAGAGGCTTTGTTGCAGCACGTTCATTGGGGTCTTGTGATCAACTAAGCGGGTGTAATTCAATGGTAGAATGGGAGCTTCCCAAGCTCCATACGAGGGTTCGATTCCCTTCGCCCGCTCCAAATTCCACCAATCTCCTGTCCGCCACCTCGATTGGCCAATGCCTTAACAAGCCCACTAAGCCCATCTGCCTTTTTCACAACAATGTCGGTGTGAAAAACCAAATCTCCCTTTCCGGATTTACCCTGTTAGAAATAAAATTTCTAACGGGGTTTAATCTTTATCAATCTGCGCCTTCTGAAGTGTGCCGCTAAAATCCCTGTAAATCACCTTCCACTTTGTGAACATCTCAATGGCTCCGCCTCTTCCGCCTGCCTCTCTATGCCCAAGCCCGCTTTTTTTTGTGCCGCCGAACGGAAGTTGAATCTCAGCGCCGATGGTAGAGGCGTTTATATACACAAGCCCTGTGTCCAAATCCCTCTCTGCAATGGCAGAGTTGTTTACATCCTGAGTATATATGGCAGAGGACAGGCCGTATTTTACATCATTTACGATATTTATAGCATCTTTTAAATCTTTTGCCTTAATTAGGCATACTACCGGTCCGAATATCTCTTCCTGCGCAATGCGCATTTTCGGGTTTACATCAGCAAATATTGTCGGTTCTATGAAATAGCCTTTGGCGCAAGCCCCTTCTTTGTATGCCTTGCCGCCGATAGCAAGCCTTGCGCCTTCTTTTTTGCCGATCTCAATGTAATTAAGAATCTTCTGCATCTGAGATTCATTTATTACAGGCCCTACATCCGTTGTTTTTGAGAGGCCGCTGCCGAGCCTCAGTTTTGAAGCGGCCTTTGTAAGCATATCAAGGAATTTATCATATACCGCCTCATGCGCTGCCACGCGGCTTGCTGCCGTGCATCTCTGGCCTGTTGTGCCAAAACCTCCCCATAGCGCGCCCTCAACAGCAAGCTCTAATTTTGCGTCATCCATCACGATGATGGCATTCTTGCCGCCCATCTCGCAGGATATTTCTTTGTCAAGGGCGCTGCACATCTTTGCCAGCTTTTCACCGACAGCGGTGGAGCCTGTAAATGAGACGCCGTCTATTCCCGGATGGGCTGCAAGATATTCTCCTGTTTCTTCTCCTGTCCCATGAACCAGATTGAGCACACCGGGGGGAATGCCGGCTTCGGCAATTATTTCTACCAGCCGTGCAGCGCATACAGCCGTATAGCTTGACGGCTTGAAAATGACGGTATTGCCGCAAACAAGCGAGGGAAAGAGCTTCCACGCAGGTATGGCTGTAGGAAAGTTCCACGGCGTAATCAGGGCAAAGACGCCAATGGGAACGCGGATAGACTTGCAGTCTTTATCGGGAAGTTCGGAAGGCACGGTCTCGCCAGAAAGCCTTCGAGCCTCGCTACCCATATAGTAAGCCATATCTATCGCCTCCTGCACATCGCCTAAACCTTCCGGAAGCGCCTTGCCCATCTCACGCGTTACCAACTCGCCGAGATCCTGCTTTCGTTTCACCAGCATCTCTGCTGCCCGCAGGATAATTTCGCCTCTTCGCGGGGCAGGTGTAAGACGCCACTTTTCATAGGCATTGCGGGCTGCAGAGACAGCCATGTCTATGTCTTTTTGTCCTGAGCGGGGGATGATGCCTATCGTATCTGATGTATCAGCGGGGTTGATGCTTTTAAGGGTCTTTCCACCAACCGCATCTATCCATTTGCCGTTGATAAAATTCTTTATATTTTGAGGCATAGGAGCCTCCTTCTGTTAGATTTTTAGGTTAAGTCGCAAACAAACAAAGTATAGCAGATGGAATATCCACTGACAAGGAAAAGAGGCAGACAATGAAATGTGTTGACTTATTTTATGGGGAAGGATAGATTAGGCATTATGAGAGCCTTCGCAGCAATTTTAATAGTCCCTTTTTTATGATGACCTGTATGCCTTGCGGCAGAAAAAAGGATGCAAAAGGAGCCAGTGAAATGGAAAAATTAAACAGTGCGCATGCAGTAATTGAAACAAAGTTCGGGAATATTGAGCTGAAGTTTTATCCGGAGGCTGCGCCGAATCATGTGAAAAATTTTATAAAGCTTGCAAAAGAATGTTTTTATGACGGAACGATATTTCACAGGGTTATACCCGGTTTTATGGTTCAGGGAGGCGACCCGAATACAAAAGGGCATAATAAGAATATTTACGGCGCCGGCGGTCCCGGTTACAATGTGAAGGCTGAGTTTAATAACATAAGCCACAAGAGAGGCATAGTATCAATGGCCAGGGCGGCTCATCCTGACAGCGCAGGCTCGCAGTTTTTTATTGTGGTTAAGGATTCCCCGTTTCTTGATAATCAGTATACTGTCTTCGGCGAGGTTGTGAATGGAATGGAAGCGGCGGATAAAATCGTCAATCTTCCGAGGGATTCAAGAGACCTTCCTGATGAACGGCTTCCAATAAAGGTTAAGATAATAGAATAATTGTTGCATAACTTGGGGGTATCGTATATAATAATTTAAATACAGGAAGGACTCCGCATGAAAACGGTTAAAAAAACATTAAGAAAGAAAATAAGTCTTATAAGTCTTATAAGACTTATTATTATATCTCTCTCGCTGGCGGCGCTTTCCCTTGCTGCGGCGCAGGGGCCTGTCATGATGGTTGCCCTTTTCAGCGGATTGAAAGAGAAGGTTGTGCCGTCAGACTGGCGGATCGAGGAATGGAAGGGAAAGGCAGATGTCCAGCTTGTGAGTGACGGCTCCGTTAAGAAAGCGCTCTGTCTTAAGAGCGCGGGGACATCCACAGCTTTATATAAAGAAATATCATTGAATATAAAAGAATATCCTTTTATTAACTGGCAATGGAAGGTGACAAAGATTCCGGAAAAGGGTGATGTAAGAAAAAGGGAGACGGATGATGAGGCGGCCCAGATATATGTTATCTTTCCTAAGTTTCCGTCGCAGATAAACAGCAGGATGCTGGGCTATATATGGGACAGTAATGCGCCGGCGGGAAGCGAAGTTACAAGCGCAAAACTGTCAACAATTAAATATATTGTTGTTAAGAGCGGGGCAAAGGAGCTTGGAAAATGGTTTTCAGAGAAGCGGAATGTCTACGAAGATTATAAGAGGTTGTTTCACGAGGAGCCTCCCGCAGTGGGAAGCATTGCGCTTATGATAGATTCTGATGATACCAAAAGCAGCGCGGAAAGCTTTTTTGGAGATATATACCTCTCAGCGGAGTAGAATATTATTCTTCAATCCAAAGATAGGCTTGCATTTCTCGTTTCTCATTCCTAATTTCTCATTCCTCATTCCTCATTCCTTAAGGAGCGCCCGCCTTATATCATGAGGAATAAAAATAGAAAAGGTCTTTATCTTATCCTCGTTGTTGCTTTAGCCTCATTATTCATCGCATCCATCTATTTCCTCTATACCCCCATTGATCTGACAAACTATAAAAACCTTATGCTGCCCCGGGTTGAGGAGGCTATCCATGCCAGGGTTGAACTGGAAGGCCTTGTCCTGACAATTTTGCCGTATCCGCGATTAATATTGAAAGGTCTTACCATTAAAGAAGACCGACAGACTGTTTTCACGGCTCAATCGGTAAAGGCAAGCCTTTTCATAATGCCGCTTGTGCGGGAAAAAAGATTTGATATTAAAAACCTGGTGATTGAAAAACCGGTGATATTTGGCATCAGAGAAGCGGACGGCAGGGTAAATATTGTACGGATTTTAAAAGAGACATTCGTTCCCGTAACAATCAGGAAGGTAAGGATAAAAACCGGCAAGGCCCATTTCGTGGATGAATTTTTGCGGGGAGGGGCAAGGTATGAGGCAGCGGATATAGATGCGACCTTCATACCAAAAGGGGCGGCGGATTTTTCCTATTCAGGGACAGCGAAGCTCCTTCCATCCGCCAGAATAAAATTTTCAGGGGAAACAAGGAACGGCGCAACGGATTTTGAAGGAAAGGCGGATATCAAAGAATTGGCTATTGATCAGGGCTGGCCCTATCTCCGGGCCGTTGTTCCCGGAGAAAGATGGACAGGAGACATTGACATATCTTTGAACTATCAAGCATCCGGAGAATCATTATCAATGCAAGGCGCTGCCGTTTACCGTCAATTAACAGCCTCAATACCGGCGCTGTTTGACAAGCCGATATCCTCTTCTCATGGGATTTTGAATATAGAGGTCATTTCCCATCCGGATACTTTAACCATCTCCGTTCCAAAGGCTGAAGTTTATTTCCCGGATTTTACAATCTTTGCCAATCTCAGGTTTGACAGCTCGCAGGATAAGAATGACAAATTGGTTTTAAATCTTCATACTACGCCGATACCGCTCATTTCTATAAAGGGACAATTTTTTACTTCCATCTTGCCGGACAGTCTTAAACAGGAGATAAATGCGACCTCTTTCCGACGCGGCCAGCTAACGATTTCCAATTTTAAGATTGCGGGCGATATTAAAAATATCAGGAGGCCGGACTATTATAAAACTTCGGGTTCTTTGCTGGCAGCGATAGAGGTAAGGGATGCGGAATTTGCCCATAAAGACTTAAGCCGCGTCTTTTCCATGGTGGACGGAACTGTTCAGTGGAAAGACGGAAATTTGAGCCTGCAGGGAATACACGGCAAATATGGAAATAGTGTTGTGGAGAAATTAGAGGGAGGCATTGATGGGCTTCTTGATGCGCCTTTTGTGCGGCTGAACGGTTATGGTTCTGTGGCTGCAGAGGAGGCGGCGGATGAGTTGAAAAAATGGATGGATAAACAGGATATGAAAGGATTTAGCGCAGACGGGATTGTTCCTTTATCTTTCAGCTTGTCGGGGGCATGGGGAAGGCAAGGCGGTGAAGCTGGTAAAGGAGTTGCCTTGTCTGTTTCTGCAGATGCCACATCTGCGGAAATCGGCTATTCATCGTGGGTTAAAAAAGAGAAAGGTTTCAACATGGCTGTTCATGCGGACTTGCTGGCGAAGCGCGATGCCCTATCCATAGAGAGGGCAAGGATAGCTTTTGGCATTGCGTCGGCATTGGACATGAAAGGCCTTTTAGACTTCCATGGAGAGCCGGTGTATCAGCTGAACATAAAAGCGTCGGATATGCTATTGGATGATATTGATGCCATTATTCCCTATCTTGAAAAAGAATTTGCATCCACAGGCAGATTATCCGCAGATGTAGATATTGAGAAGACGGAAAAGGCAAAGGCTCCGAAATTTAAAGGGACTGTCACCCTGCGTGACGGCGACTTTGAAACAAGGCTGTTGCCCAAAAAGGTATCAGGATTAAATTTGACTTCACGATTGGATGGAAATTCAGCGGCAGTAACCATAGAGAATATGAAAATTGGCAATTCTGTTTTTTCAGGGAATATAGATATTCCTGATCTGGCCGCTGCGAATGTAAATTTTGATTTTACTTCGCCGTATCTGGATGATGAAGATATTTACCCCGTTAGAAGCTTAGTGAAGGCTTCTAACGGGGTTTATCCGCATGACAGAGAAAAGGAAGAGATAAAGATACCTTTTACCCCCACACCAAAGGTTTTGGTGTGGGGGTTTACCGGCAAAGGAAGGGTTTCGGCAAAAACGGCAGCGGTGATGGGCTTTCATGTTCAATCGCTTCAAAGCGATGTGTTGCTTAAATCCGACGCTGTCTTGCTCAAGGCCGTTTTCATAAGTCATAACGGAAAGGCAGTGGGTAATTTTATATATTCAAAAGACAGCAAGGATGCCTTCCTCTGGAGGTTAAACCTCGATGCATCTAAAATGGAATTAGAGCCGCTCCTGAAACAACTGGGGGCAAAGGATAAGATATTGACAGGAAACGGCGACATAAAATTGGAGCTGACTGCCGGACGCGGCAAGGAAATGCTTGCAAAGCGGCTTGATGGTAAGATTGCAATTGATTCGAAGAACGGGAAGTTGTGGAAATTTATTGTATTGAGCAAGGTTTTTTCAATTGTCAATATTATCTCCATTGATGAACTTTTCAAAAATGGACTTCCCTATAAGAACCTTGCCGGAGATTTTACGGTCAGGGACGGGGTTATATCAACAGATAATCTTTTGCTCGACAGCAATTCCATGAGGATGTCTGCCATAGGAATAATTGATACAACGGACATGACTATTGACGCAAAATTGGGGTTGCATCCATTTGTGACTGTGGATAAAATCATAACAAAGATTCCGCTGGCGGGATGGATTATCGGCGGAAAAGAAAAGAGCGCCATCAGCATGTATTATACAATAAAAGGCCGGTTGCATGACCCCGCTGTGGAAGCTATACCCATACAGGCCTTGGGAGAAGGGGTTTGGGGGATATTCAAGAGGATACTCAGATTGCCAGTGGATGCCGTTGAGCCGCTGGTAAAATAATTAAAAGGCAATAGCCCATAACCCCTTGCCTGTATTTTAAATTTATGCCTTTCATTATCGGCACGGCCGGACACATAGACCACGGAAAAACCAGCCTCATAAAGGCGCTTACCGGCATGGATACCGACCGCCTGAAAGAGGAAAAGGAGCGCGGCATATCCATTGACCTTGGATTCGCTTATCTTGATTTGCCCGATGGCGCAAAAGCAGGCATTGTGGATGTGCCGGGCCACGAGCGTTTTATTAAAAATATGCTGGCAGGCGCCACAGGCATTGACCTCGTCTTGTTCGTTATTGCCGCTGACGACGGCATCATGCCCCAGACGCGAGAGCATCTGGATATCATGCGCTTGCTTGGAATCAGCAATGGCATATTTGTAATTACAAAGATGGATTTGGCTGATGAAAGCCGGATAAGCAAGGTTACAGCGGCTGTCAAAGAATTGATTAAAGATACCTGTCTCAAAGACTCTCCTATAATTCCGGTTTCCGCTGCCACTGGATTCGGCATTGATAATCTCAAAAAACTTATATCAACAGAGGCTCAGAAGGTTTTATCAAAACCAGAAGGGGGGTTTTTCCGGCTTCCCATTGATCGCTCATTTTCCATAAAGGGCTTTGGCACGGTTGTTACCGGCGCTGTTGCCTCTGGCAGGATACGGAAAAATGATGAGGTAGTTCTTATATCAAAGAGGCAAAATATCCAGAAAAAGGTAAAGATAAGGGGGATACAAAGCCATTTCAATGCGCTCGATACCGTTGGTGTCGGCCAGAGGGCTGCCATAAATTTAAGCGGCATATCTCCTGCGGATATTGAAAGAGGCGATCTGCTGGCATCTCCTGATTTAGATGCGGTCAGCAGCCGCGTTGATGTATGCTTAGAATTTTTGCCGGCGGGGACAGATTTCAAATCTGTCCCCAGGCCGGTGAAAAATCATTCAGTGCTTAAGCTCCACCATATGACAGGCGAGACCCTTGTGCAGGTTCTTTTTGCGGATGTGCAAGAGGCGGGGCCGGGTATTAAGGTTTTTGGCCAGATGAGATTGAAAGAGCCTATGGCTATGCTGAGGGGAGACAGGTTTATATTGAGGAACCCGTCCATAAATGCAACCATTGGCGGGGGAAGGGTTCTCCTCCCTTATGCGAAAAAGAGAAAGAGCGCAGATGTAGAACAGTATCGGATTTTAAATAGCCAGGACATGAAGATGGTTGTAATATCTCTTTTATCAAATAAAGATATTGTTGGAATAGACATGCATGAAATGCGGCTTATGCTCAACCTTTCTGACAAAGGGCTTAAAGACCTTATAACCTCAGAGATGGAGACGATTGTTCTTATTGGCGAACAGCTGCTGTTAAGAGAAAGAGTTAAAGAGATTGAAGAGAGGATTATAGAGTTTATAAAGAAATACCACATTGAAAGGCCTGGAGATGTCGGAGTTGATGAAGATTATATAATTAAAGAAGTCATAAGCCATGGGATGGGGGGGACAGATTTAGAAAAGATTGAGCTGCGCATAAAATCTGTCCCCGGAACGATATTGGATAGTCTCGTAAACTCCGGCAGGATTGCAAAAACCGGGAATGTATTTTGCCTGCCATCCCATAAACCGGAGGCAAAGGGGAAGGAAAAAGAGATAGAAAATGGCATCTTATCCATGTTTTCAACTCAAGGATTTAACCCGATTAAAATGGACGAAATCCTCTGCCGGCCTTCACATAGAGAGGAAGACATAAAAAAGGTGTTTCAACTTTTAATCAAAAGAGGTATTGTTGTCAAGGTTACGGAAGATAGCTGCATTTCTAAGAAAAAACTGGATGAGGCCAAAGACAAGCTGACGGGCTGGATTGCCGATAAAGGGAAGATAAAAGCCGCCGAGTTCAGGGATATTCTCGGCTGCGGAAGAAAATTTGCTATTGAGCTTCTGGAGCATTTTGATAAAGAGAAGGTTACGCTGAGGAGCGGGGATTACAGAATATTGAGAAAAACTGAAAAGTAGAAAGTTATAAAGTTATAAAGTAGAAAGTTATAAAGTAGAAAGTTATAAAGTAGAAAGTTATAAAGTTACAACTCACGACTAACAACTCACGACTTACTACTATAGCAAATTCGATAAAAAAGTCAGACGAGAATATAAAAAACACTTTCTACTTTATAACTTTATAACTTTCTACTTGTTCACTTTACCCTGCCGGCCTCACAGCCACATTTATCAGGAGTTCACCATATTCTATTGTAAACGGCACAACAAGCGTCTCAAGATGGATGGTGTTTGCCATAACAGCATTGCCGGTAAAAACCATTGGCGGTGTAAGCCGAAAATTAAACCCTTTGTCATTCAGTATGGTCAGCGCCTTTCCCAGAATCATATTTACAAGCTCTGCAATGCTGTCCAATACCATGGGCTGAACAGAGTTAAAATTCTTCTCATTCATAATGCAGGCCATTTTTACAGCGGTTTCAGGCTTCATATCAAATAATACCCTGCCTTCCACATCGCCGGTAAGCCCTATAAGAACAATAACACCTTTGCTTGCCACAGGTTCGCCATGAAGAGATGGCTTGCCTCTATGCACAGACACCTTGAACACCTCCTCAAGTATACTGTGGGCGGCATCCACAAATGGATTTATGTAATCAAGTCTCATGGTTAAATACGGGCTATGGGTTGGAGGCTATGGGCTATAGGTCTGGCGTCTTTATCCTTTTCCTTTATCCTTGCCAGCGCCTCCAGACCTTCCATCTCGGGCATGGAGACATCCATGATAACAAGGTCGGGTTTCAGCTTAAAATACTGTTCAATACCCTCCCTGCCGGTTGTTGCCTCTCCTACTACAACGCCTCCTGCCATCTCCACAACCTTTGACATGTTCTTCCTTGCAAACACGGAATCATCCACAATAAGGAATCTATATTGTTGGCTGGCAACTGTCTCTTCGTTATTTATCGTTTGCATATATTCTATCCCCTTTTTCAGTTATCAGTTTTCAGTTATCAGTTATTGTCTTTTCACTGTTTACTGTTCACTGATAACTGTTTACTGTTAACTGTTCACTGTTTTTTGATACTGCCTCTGTAATAGCGCCTGCCATATCTTTGAGCGGCACTATCCTGTCTGCGTAACCTCTTTCAACCGCTACCTTCGGCATGCCGTAGACAACACAGCTTTCCTCATCCTGCGCAATGGTCGCGCCGCCGGCGGCCTTTATCCGGCCAAGGCCCTCTGCCCCATCCTCACCCATCCCCGTCATCAATACCCCCACTGCGTCATGACCATATTCTACTGCAACCGCGTTAAAAAGCACATCCGCTGAAGGTCTGTGGCCGTTTACAGGGGCTGCGCCGCTTACGATAACAACAGCGCCAAGGTTGGTCTTTTTAACCTTGATATGCCTTCCGCCGGGCGCAATGATAGCGCGGCCCGGAACAACCATATCTCCGTCCCTGGCCTCCTTAACCTCTATCTTGCATATATTATTCAAACGAGTGGCAAATACCTCGGTAAATCCAGGCGGCATGTGCTGAACGATAAGAAGGCCTGCCGGAATATCAACAGGAAGCATTGGTAAAAAATAGGTAAGGGCATTCGGGCCGCCGGTGGAAATGCCAACGGCAATGACCCTGTTTGCCGTTCTGTCAATCTTCCTGAGGCTCTTCTGCAAAGGGGCAGCCGGTCTTGGAGCAGTGAACAACCTGGCAGGCGAAACCTTTGAAATCGCCTTTATCTTTTTTATAAGGTCGTCTGCAATATCGCCGATATGAACCGATATTGCGTCATGGGGTTTTGTTATAAAATCCATGGCCCCGAGTTCAAGGGCCTTTAAGGTAAGTTCTGCGCCTGCCTCTGTAAGGGAGCTAACCATGATTACAGGCGTCTTGTATTCCGCCACAATATGCTTAAGCGCAGTCAAGCCGTCCATCCTCGGCATATCCACATCAAGGGTAATGACATCAGGCCTGTAAGCCGCTATCTTTTTCAGGGCAAAGAGACCGTCAACTGCCGTTGCAACAACCTCTATGTCAGGGTCTTTTGCAAGGATATGGGGAATGAGCTTTCTCATAAGAGCAGAATCATCCGCAACCAAGACCCGAATTTTATTTTTTGTTTTTATATTTTGCATTTTTTCCAAACCTACTGCCTCTCGCCTATCGCCTGCCTTATTGCGCCTGCCTTTTTTATAATCGCATCCACATTCAGAATCAGGACAACCTTCCCGTCGCCAAGTATGGATGCGCCTCCGACTATATTCGTGCTTACCCATCGGTCATTGATAGCCTTTATGAAAAGCTCCTCTTCGCCAACCAATTTATTGACCGCTATCCCAATATCCCTGTCTCCATTGCTTACAATAATAACAAAGAGCTTGTTCCTCTTCCTGTCTGCATTGCCGAGGTTCATGGTCTCCTCAAGCCTCACAAGCGGAATAACTCTCTCCCGCATCCTTAAAACCTCTCTCCCGGCCACAAACTCCACATCCTTTGTAAATACCCTTGTTATCTCCTTTACAGAACCGAGCGGGATGGCAAGAAGCCTTTCTCCTGCACTGAAAAGGATTGCCTTTATTATGGCAAGAGTCAATGGGAATCTGAGGACAAAGGTCGTTCCCCTCCCCGCCTCAGTCCTGATATTAACACTGCCTCTCAATCCCTCAACCGCCGCCTTTACAACATCCATTCCAACACCCCTGCCTGAAACCTCGTTTATCACCTTTGCCGTTGAAAAACCAGGGAGGAATATGAAATCAATTGCAGCCCTATCATCAATTGTTTCCAGCTCATCCTGGCTGATAAACCCCTTTTCCAGCGCCTTTGCTTTAATCCTTTGCGGATCAATGCCACGACCGTCGTCGCTGACCTCTATGACAATATCATTTCCCTGATGATATGCCTCAAGCACTATCGTGCCCTGCCTGTTCTTTCCAGCCGCCTCTCTTTCCTCCACGGTTTCTATGCCGTGGTCTATAGCGTTACGCACAATGTGAATGAGCGGCTCGCCGATAACATCCACAAGCCCTTTATCCACCTCCGTATCTTCACCGTGGATAACAAGCCTGCTATCTTTATTGCTCGCCTTTGCCAAATCCCTGACCACTCTGGGAAACCGCTTAAATACCCTGTCAATAGGCAGCATCCTGACCTTCATAACGTTTCGCTGCAGGTCGGAAAGGCTTCTCTCTATAAATGAATTGGCATAGGCAAATCTGCCTGCCATTTCTTCCCTGGGGAACCGCTCTTCAAACTCCGATAAGAGCTGCGCTATCATGGAACGGCCGACAATAAGCTCTCCGACCAGGTCCATAATCTGATCCACCTTCTCGGATTCTACCCGTATGGTGCCGGTGGGCGATGTAATTGCCGCAGCAACTTCACTGGGGACACCTCCCCCTTTATCCCCCTCCAGGAGGGGGACAGGGGGAGGTGTCCCCACAACGGCAAGCTCATCTTCTCGCATTTTCTCTACAATCGTATCGCCGACAACCCCCGGAATGTGGCAGAGATTTTTCACATCTTCCATGCTCATCTTGCTTGCTATGAGGAGTCCGATGGCATCAACTGATTCCATTTCCTTGCTGTCCAACGGAGGGGCAGCTTTGATAATATCCCCGATACAGGGGATATGCTGTGAAATTATCATGGCGCCTGCCGATTTCATCCGGCAATCTTTACTGAACGAAAGCCTACATTCATAGATAACCTTCCCCCGGCTGCGGCTGTCAGATAAAAGAAGCCTTTCGTATTCGCTGAGAGAATGAAGGGGTTGCTGAGCGGAAACCAGGGTTGGCGATTGTTCAGCGCCTCTTGCCTTGAGAAAATCATCTATGACGCCTATGATAACAGGTATTACTGGCGCCTCTTTGCCTGTGCGGCTTGCGTCTATTACCCCGCTCATACAATCCGCAATCCTTAATAAAAGGTCTGTCACATCGCTGTCCATGTCAACTGATTTATTCTCAACAGCCTGAATCAGGTCTTCTGCCCTGTGTGTAAGGCGCGCAAGCTCCTTTAGTCCGATAGATGCGGAATCTCCCTTGAGCGTGTGGAATATCCTCTTAATCGTCTTCAGCTTAGAGCCTATATCCTTGCTCCCTTCAAGGGAAAGCGTTTCCTGCACAAGAGACTCTATCAACTCAACCGCCTGCTGATAAAATGTCTCCTTCAGGCTCTTAATGTCTTCTTCGTTTAATTGTAATTGGCTTAAGTCTTCCATAGGTTTATGATACAGTTCATAGCTGTTGGCTCATAGCTTACAGCAACTACTATGAGCTATGAGCCATGAGTTGTGTTTCTTACTCATGCAATACCCTCTTTATCTCAGAAAGCAACTGCTCAACTGAAAACGGCTTTGTAATGCATCTTATAGCGCCTGCCCTTATGGAAGACGCCATATCGCCGCTTCCTGCCACGCCTGAAAATGTAATAATAGGGAGACGAGGGTCTATCTTCTTTAATATCCTCACTGTATTTATGCCGTCAAGATTCGGCATCATGATGTCCAGGAGGGCCATATCAAATTTGTCGTCAAGGGCCTTTATGACAGCCTCAACGCCATCCCTTGTAAGCGTTACACCATATCCGGCCTCCTCCAACTCGCTCCTTAAGACCTCTGCGAAATTTTTTTCGTCATCTGCAAGCAATATCTTCTTCACTGGTATTCCTCCTGTTGTTATTCCGTAAGGTTTGCTCGTTCCCAAGCTCTGCTTGGGAACGCAATTGCTGTTGAAGCTCCAGCTTCGGAATTTTGAAGCAGGAGCTTCCGGGACATCTACATTCCCAAACTGGAGCTTGGGAACGAGAAGCGGAAAACTAAAACGCAAAACTTTAAAACTGACTAATTTCAAAAAATTTTGAGTTTTAATTTATAGTTTTGACCTTTGAGTTTTGAGATTTGAGTTTTTATTTCTTCTGATACACAGTCCCCCTGTCTTTATGGATAAATATAAAGTTATCGTTTATACCCTGAAGGGTTTCCGTATGACCGAGGAAGAGATACCCATTCGGAGTAAGATATTGATGAAATTTATCAATAACCTCTTTCTGCGTCTGTATGTCAAAGTATATCAGAACATTTCTGCAAAAGACAACATCTATGTCCCTGAATCCGTTATCATACATCAGATTGTGGAAGTCAAATACTACAAGCCTCTTGAGCTCATCCTTTATATGAAAATTGCCATCCTTCTCAATAAAATATTTTCTTATGTGATACTCATCTACCCCATCTATCCTTGCCTTCTGATATATCCCCTGCTGGGCCGACTCCAGAACGGTTAGGCTCAAATCAGAGGCCAGGATATTCACTTTCCAACCTTTGATATCCGTCATCACATCATACAGTATCATTGCAATAGTGTAAGGCTCCTGTCCTGTTGAGCATCCGGCGCTCCATATCTTAAGGCTGAAATCGTTCTTTGCCCTTTTTCTGTGAAGAAGTTCGGGAAGCGCAATATTTTGAAAAAGGTCAAGCTGGGGTTTGTTGCGGTAAAATGATGTCTCGTTTATGGTAAGGGCGTCCAAAAGCGCCAAAAGCTCAGCCTTGTAATCCGCGCCATCCCCTGTTATGAGTTTATAATAGCGGTAATAGCTCTTTATCCCTGTAGCCCTCATCCTCTGATTAACCCTGTTCTGCATGAAATCCTTTTTCTCAGGCTTAAGATGTATGCCGCACTCATCATACACCAGATTTTTAAACAACCTGAATTCCTCATCGGTCATGGCATTGCTTGCAGGCAAAGGGGTAAACGACATTGTTTGCACAGCCTCATTTGACATAGGTTGATTTTTTATTTGTAGGGGCGAACCTTGTGTTCGCCCGCTAACAATAACAATACGAAACAGGGCGAACACAAGGTTCGCCCCTATGATTATGCCTGATTTC